>DATHQQ010000463.1:0-2400 GCA_035482595.1 Verrucomicrobiia bacterium | reverse complement strand
GAGCCGCGCATCAGGTAATTGAAGGCCACGGGATCCCCGTTGGCGGGAACCAGCCGGCTGTGGACGATGACATCGGCATTGCGCGGCGTCGCCTTCGGCTCGACCGTGAATTGCTGCCCGGAATAGCCCGCGAACTGGCTCGCGTAGCTGGCGGTCGTCATGCGCTGGAAGGCCTCGACCAGCGCCTGCTGTTTGTCCGGGGGAATCTTGTTCCAGGAAGGTCCGGCGGCCACTCGGGTCATGGTCGCGGAATCGAAGGTTTGCTGAACGGCCGGGGCCAGCTTCTCATAGCGCCCCTGGACCCCCAGGTCCTGGGCATGCTTCATGCCGTTGAGCAACACGTCGTAGAAGGCCTGGATGCGGGCCGCCGCGGGATCCATCGCCTCGGCGGCATGGGCTGTCTTGCCCACGGTCCCCAAGGCGACAAAGCCAAAGGCCGACATTCCCAGTAACCGCCGCCGCGACATTGCGTGGGTCATCCGTCTCAGCCCTTCCCCTACTATGTGCACCAAACCCCCATCCGGCACCGCCGGATCCGTCCTCCTAGCACGGGCGCGTCGCCTGATAAACCCTAGGCCCGGGATAATCCCACCCAGGTATGCTCGTGGCGGGCCAAATTCAAGGTTCCCGCCAGCCCAAGGGCCGCCCCAGGGGGGCTGGGGGAGCTAGCGGTCTCGATCCAGGAGGCGGTAGGGGAGCGCCCGCAACAGGTCCGCCGCCGGCCCGAAACCGGCAAGATGCGAGGCCGCGCGCGCAGCGAGCTCGGCCGCCTTCGCCCGTGCCCCTTCGACCCCGAAAATTGACACCAGGGTCGCCTTGCCCTGGGCCTCGTCCTTGCCGACCGACTTCCCCGCCGCCCCGGCACTGCTGACCGTGTCGATCAGATCGTCGGTGATCTGGAAGGTGAGCCCGAAATCCCGCGCATAGGCGCGCAGGGTCTCCCTTGCCTCACCGCCCGCCTCGCCCAGGATCGGCCCCGCCTCGCAGGCGAATTCGAACAGCGCCCCGGTCTTCAGCCGCTGCAGCTCCATGACCGCCTGGGAATCGAAGGATTTATCCGGCGCCAGCATGTCCATCATCTGCCCGCCCACCATGCCTTCGCTGCCGGCGGCCCGGGCGAGCCCCGCTATCAGCTGGCAGCGGACGGCGGGGGAGGCATGGGTGGCGGGATCGGCCAGGATCTCGAAGGCAAAGGTCAGGAGCCCGTCGCCGGCCAGGACCGCCGTCGCCTCGTCGAACTGCACATGGGTCGTGGGCTTGCCCCGGCGCAGGACATCGTCATCCATGCAGGGCAGATCGTCATGGACCAGGGAATAGGTATGCAGCACCTCGATGGCCGCCCCCGCCCGCATCGCCGCGGCGCTGGAGAGCCCGAACAGCCCGGCCGAGGCCCGCACCAGGAAGGGACGCAGCCGCTTGCCGCCGGCAAAGACCGCATATCGCATGGCCTCCTGCACCCGGCCATAGCTGCCTGCCGGCGGCGGCAGCAGCTGCTCCAAGGCCGCATCGACCTCGGCCGCCGTCGCCGTGAGGGCGCGGTCGAGGGCGGTGGTATCGGGCGATCTCGGCGCCGATGCTGCAGGGCGAGGCTTGCTCATGGGGGTCCCGTTATCGATCTGAAAGTCGGGTTCAGGCTCACGGCAATTGCCGGTCCTGTCAACCGGGGCCTGCGGCCGCACCTGTGGATGAATTGAAGCCCCCTTTTACCCCCGGGAACCGAGGAAATCGGCCTGGTCGAGGCGGTTGGTCCGGATGGCCCTCATCTGATCGGCGAGCTCATTCGAATCTCGCCACACTTGTCACTCCCACCGTTCGAGACCCGGCACCATTTCTTTCGCATGAGCAACGACCGCCGGATCGTCTCGGCCAAGGCGTGAATGTCCGCGCATGCCTCGGCGGCCTACCCTCGGGCGAGCTGCCGACGGCCGCGGCCCGTCCCTCCGCCGCCGCAGGCGGGGAAGGCATTGCAACCGTGGAGGAGACCAATGGAAGACGCCCTGATCGTCCGCCGCGAGACGCACATCCCGGCACCGCCCGCCTCGGTTTTCGCCCTGCTGACCGATCCCGAGAAGATCCTGCGCTGGATGGGGACGGAGGCGCAGGTCGAGCCGCAACCCGGCGGGCTTTATCTCGTCAATGTCACCGGCGCTCGCTTCGCGCGTGGCTCCTTCCGCGAGGTCGTGCCGGTGCATCGCCTGGCCTACAGCTTCGGCTGGGACGGCAGTGAGGTGGTGCCGCCGGGGTCGAGCCTGGTCGAGATCGACTTGATCGAGGAGCGGGACGGAACGCTGCTGCGCCTCACCCACTCCGGCCTGCCCAATGCCGCCCAATGCGCCGGCCATGCAGAAGGCTGGGACCATTACCTCGGTCGGCTGGCCGAAGTCCTCGCCGGGCACGACC
>DATHQQ010000462.1:0-5047 GCA_035482595.1 Verrucomicrobiia bacterium | reverse complement strand
CGGCCGCGCACCCTTCGACGCCGTGCTGACCCATGGTTTCGTGCTCGACGAGCAGGCTCGCAAGATGTCGAAGTCCCTGGGCAATGTCGTGGCGCCCCAGACCGTGATGAAGCAATACGGCGCCGACATCCTGCGCATCTGGGTCGTCGCCTCCGACTATTCCGAGGATCTCCGGATCGGCCCGGAGATCCTGAAGCATCATGCCGAGGCCTATCGGCGCCTGCGCAACACGCTGCGCTATCTGCTGGGGGCGCTGGAAGGCTTCGCCGAGACCGAGCGCCTGGACGAGAGCAGGATGCCGCCGCTGGAGCGCTGGGTGCTGCACCGGCTCTCGGAGCTCGACGGCGAGATTCGCCGCGCCATCGACGACTACGATTTCCACAGCTACTTCACGGCGCTGCATAACTTCTGCGCGGTCGATCTGTCGGCCTTCTATTTCGACCTGCGCAAGGATTCCCTCTATTGCGACCGGCCCGATGCGCCGCGCCGGCGCGCCAGCCGCACGGTGCTGGATCATCTCTTCTCCTGCCTGACGGCCTGGCTGGCGCCCATCTGCTGCTTCACGGCCGAGGAGGCCTGGTGGGCCCGAGGGCATCGCGCGGAGGAGAGCGTGCATCTGCGCGTCTTTCCGACCTTGCCGAAATCCTGGCGCGACGATGCCCTGGCTCAGCGCTGGAATCGCCTGCGCGACCTGCGCCGCGTCGTCACCGGGGCCATCGAGATCGAGCGCGCCGCCAAGCGCATCGGCTCCAGCCTGCAGGCCCATCCCACGGTCTATGCCCCGGCCGATTATGCGCAGGCCGTCGACGGGCTGGATCTGGCGGAACTCGCCATCACCTCCACCGCCACCTTGCGGGTCGAGGCGCCGCCCGCCGGCGCCTATATGCTGCCCGACCTCCCCGAGATCGGAGTCGTGGTCGCGCCGGCGGAGGGCGATAAATGCGAGCGCTGCTGGCGGGTCCTGGTCGAGGTCGGCCGTCACGGCCGGGCGGGACTCTGCGAGCGCTGCACCGATGCGCTGGAAGCGGTGGCCGGGGGAGCTTCGGGCGAGGGAGCTTCGGGCGGATGAGGCCGCTGCATCGCCTGGGGATCGGCTGCGCCGCCCTTGTCATCATCCTCGATCAGCTGAGCAAGCCGCTGATGCGAGACTGGCTCTCGGGCGGCGACATCTATGTCCTGCCCGTCTTCAACCTGGTCAGCGCCTGGAACAAGGGCGTTGGGTTCAGCCTCATGACCATGACCGGGAACAGCGGACCCTATCTGCTCTCGGGCCTGGCGGTCCTCATCTCCATCGGCCTTTTCATCTGGCTCCTGCGTTCGCGCCGGCCGCTGCCGGTCGTGGGGCTGGGGCTCGCCATCGGGGGCGCGCTGGGCAATGTCATCGACCGGCTGAACCATGGCGCCGTCTTCGATTTTCTCCAGTTCCACTGGGCCGGCTATTATTTCCCCTCCTTCAATCTGGCGGATTCGGCGCTGACCATCGGCGTCGCCCTGCTGGTGATCGACGGGTTGTTCGAAGGGCAGGGAAGGAGTAAGAATCCTGCCACTCCCGAGGGGCAAAGCTAAGAGCTGGAATGAGAGCGTCTCTCCCCGTCCTCCTCCTGGTCGCCGCGGCGGGCCTGGCCCTCAGCGGCTGCGCGGCGACGTTGAACGCCCTCGGCATGGGCAAGCATCCGCCCGACGAGTTCGTGGTGGTGACCCATCCGCCCCTTCAGGTCCCGGCGAATTTCGATCTGGTTCCCCCGCAGCCCGGCGCGCCCCGTCCGCAGGAGGAATCCGCCGCCCAGCTCGCCGAGGCGGCGGTGGTGGGAACGGGAGCCCAGGCCGAAGGGACGGATACCGCCAGCACGACTCAGACTCTGCCCAGTGGACCGGCCACGGCCGGCGAGGAAGCCTTCCTGCAGAACGCGGGCGTCGCCAAGGCCGATCCCAAGATCCGCCAGCTCGTCGATTCCGAGGCCCAGGCCGAGAGCGATGCGATCAATGACAGTCTCTACAACAAGATTCTGTTCTGGCAGACGCCGCCCCCGCCGGGCACCGTCGTCGACGCCAAGGCCGAGCAGCAGCGCCTGCAGGAAAATGCCGCCCTCGGCAAGCCCTTGACCCAGGGCGCGACGCCGGTGATCGTGCGGCGCAAGCGGGCCATGCTGGAAGGCATATTCTAGAAACAGGCGCGGGCGCGCCTCGCCCTCCCGGAAGGACGGTTCTGAGTTGAGCGGAGGCGACCCTCTGAGGCGGACGAAGCGAGCAGCGCCGGGCCTTCTTGCACGCCTTGCTCTCCTGATCCTGCCCATCCTCGCCGTTGCTTCTCTCGCGATCGCTTCGCCCGCCAAGGCCGCCGCGCTCTTCACCGCCGAGACCTTCACCCTGGGCAATGGGCTTCAGGTCGTGGTGGTGGAGAATCACCGCGCCCCCGTGGTCCTGCAGATGATCTTCTACAAGGCCGGCAGCGCCGATGCCCCGACAGGCAAATCCGGGATCGCCCATTTCCTGGAGCATCTCATGTTCAAGGGCACCCCCACCGTGAGCGCGGGGGAGTTCTCCCATCGCGTCGCCCTGATGGGCGGCGAGGACAACGCCTTCACGACGGCGGACTACACCGCCTTCCATCAGACCGTCGCCCGCGATCATCTGGCCGAGATCATGCGGCTGGAGGCCGACCGGATGACTCATCTCGTGCTGGCGGAGGGGCAGGTCACCTCCGAACGCGCGGTCATCATCGAGGAGCGCCGCCGCGATCTCGACAGCGCCGTGGGCAAGCTCGACGAGATGATGACCGCGAGCCTCTTCCTCAACCATCCCTATCGCCTGCCGGTGCTGGGCTGGGCGCATGAGATGGCGAAGCTCTCCCGCCAGGATGCCCTCGATTTCTACGGGCGCTGGTATGCACCCGACAACGCCATCCTGGTGATCGCCGGCGATGTCACGGCAGCGGAGGTGCGCCCGCTGGCCGAGTCCATCTATGGCCCGATCCCGTCGCGAGCCGTGCCGCCCCGCGATCGCCTCATGGAGCCAACCGCTTTCGCCCCCCGGCAGCTCGCGCTCCGCGACCCGACCGGGCATCAGGCCCTTTGGATGCGCCGATATCTGGCGCCGCCCTATCGCGATGTCAGGACCATTCGCTATTCCCTGGGCCTGGGGGACATTCGGTTCGATGTGGGGCCGGACGCCGCCGGTCCGCAAAGTGGCTATGCCCTGGACGTGCTGGCGGAGCTCCTGGCGGGTGGGGCGACCAGCCGCCTGTACCGGGATCTCGTCGTCGGCAAGCGCCTCGCGACGGGCGTCGATGCCGATTACGACGGCAGCTATCTCGACTACGGGCGCTTCACCGTGACTGCGGTTCCTCCGGTCGGCGGCGATATGGCGAAGCTGGGACAAGCGGTCGATGCGGCGCTCGCCGAGCTTCTGGCGAAGGGCGTCACCGCGGTCGAGCTGTCGGCGGCCAAGGGCCGCCTCCAGGTCTCGGCCATCAAGGCCCGGGACGGGCTCATGGGACCGGCGCAATTCGTCGGCACCTCGCTCGCGACCGGCCTTTCCCTGGACGAGGTCCAGTCCTGGGCGGACAAGATCGCCGCCGTCACCGACGCCGACGTCATGCGGGCCGCCCGCCAGGTCCTCAAGCCCAATACCTCGGTCACCGGCGAGCTGCTCGCAGGGCCGGTGCCATGAGACGCGAGCTCACAGCGCCCTGGCTGGCGGCGCAGCGTGTACTGGTTGCCCTGGGGGTGGGGGCGCTTCTGGCCGGTCTTCTGCCGCTGCTGGTCCCGGCCGCCATGGCGGCCAACCAAGTCGAGCGGGTCGTGAGCCCTCAGGGCATCGAGGCCTGGCTGATCGAGGATCACACCAACCCCCTGATCTCCGTCACCATCGGCTTCCCCAGCGGCTCGGCGTCCGATCCGGCGGGCAAGGGCGGGCTGGCGCGCCTCGCCGCCGGCCTTCTGGACGAAGGCGCGGGCGATATGGACTCGGCCGCCTTCCAGGCCCGCCTGGACGAGCTGGGGATCGAGCTGGGCTTCGATGCGGATTGGGACAGCCTCACCGGCGGGATGCGCCTTCTCACCCGCGACCGGGACGAAGCCTTCCGGCTGCTCGGTCTGGCACTGACCGCGCCGCGCTTCGACGCCGAGGCGCTGACGCGGGTCAAGGCCCAGATGCTCTCCGCCATCGCCGGCGACGCCGATGATCCCGAGACGGCGGCTTGGCAGGCCTGGCTCCGCCTCGCCCTCGGCAACCACCCCTATGCCCGGCCGGTCAAGGGAACTCCCGCGAGCATCGCGGCGATCACCGCCGCCGACCTGAAGGCTTACGTGGCGCAGCATCTCGCCCGCGATCAGATCCATATCGGCGTGGTCGGCGACATCGCGCCGGCCAGCCTCGCCCCACTGCTGGACCGGGCCTTCGCTTCCCTGCCGGCGAAGGCGGTGCCCATCGATGTGCCCGCGGCCCATTTCGCAACGCCCGGCGGCCTCGCCGTGGTCAAACGCGATCTCGAGCAGAGCGTCGTCTTTTTCGGCGAGGCCGGCACCGCGCGCAAGGATCCGGATTACTACGCCGCCGTCCTCCTGGACGACATCATGGGCGGCGGCAATCTGACCTCGCGGCTGGAGGAATCGTTGCGCGAGCGGCGCGGGCTCGTCTATTCCGTCGGGACCTACAATCAATCCTTCGACCATGGCACCATCCTCGGCGGCTCGCTGGCGACCAAGAATGCGACGGCCGGCGAGGCGATCCAGCTGGTCCGCCAGGAATGGCAGCGCATGCATGACGACGGGCCCACCGCGACCGAGCTCGCCGATGCCAAGACCCATGTCATCGGGCAGTTTCCGCTCCGCTTCACCAGCACCTATGGGGCGGCGCGCACGCTGCTGGCCATCCAGCTCGACGGCCAGCCGATCGACTATATCGACCGGCGGGCCGGACTCTACCAGCAGGTGAGCCTGGAAGATGCCAAACGCGTCGCCCGCAAGCTCTACGACGCCGCGGCCCTGCGCTTCCTTCTTCTGGGCAACCCTCCGGCCGGCGTCAGCGCGACGCTTCCCAGCCCGCC
>DATHQQ010000461.1:0-2823 GCA_035482595.1 Verrucomicrobiia bacterium | reverse complement strand
GAGGACCGCGGGGCCGCAATCCGGCACGTCAGCGGGCGGGAAGCCGGGAGCGAAGGACAGGCTTGCCACCTCCCCCTGCTCGCCCGCCACGACCTCGCGAAACAGGGAGGCCGCCGGGTCGACCATGGTGCATTGCCAGGTCAGCGGAATGAGAAAGGACGGCCGGCGCAGCGCCTTGGCCAGCGGCCCCTGGCGCAGGATGCGCTGGAGCAGCGCCGCCGCGCGCTCGCCTGTCGCCGCCATATCGATATGGGGATATGTACGATAGGCCGTGAGTGCCGTCGCGTGTTCGACCATCGCCGGCGAGACATTGGCGTGGAAATCGAGGCTGGCGACGATCGGCAGGGCTGGTCCCACGAGACGGCGCAGGCGCCACAGCAGCTCGCCCTCGCCATCCGGCAGATGGGCCGCAACCATGGCGCCATGGAGATCGAGATAGAGCGCATCGATCGGACCGGCCGCGGCGAGGCGCTCCAGCAGCTCGCCGGCGATGCGCTCATAGGCTTCCTGCGTCACCGGACCGGAGGGCGTGGCGGAGCACCAGAGCAGCGGGCGGAGTTCGTGGCCTTGCCGCTTGGCGGCAGCGATGAATCCCGCGGCCGGCAGATTGATTCCGTCGAGGACCTCCAGCATCTCCCGCCCGCGCAGGAGGGCGGGCCAGCCATCGGCCTGGGCGAAATCCTGATAGGTGGCCGGGGTCGCGGCGAAGGTATTCGTCTCGTGCTGGAAGCCGCCGATGGCGATGCGGGCCATGACGCCTGTCCTCTTGTCAGAGCTCGATCAGGCGGTCGGGCAGATGATTGCGGTCGCCGGGAGCGGCAGGATAGTGGCGCGCGAGCAAGCCGCCGAGATCGCGGATGGCGGTTTCCAGCGCCTTCGCCACCGCGCCCTGCCGCGCCGTGGCGGTGAAGGCATCGACGATCTTCTTCCACTCGGCGCTTCCCGCCAGGGATTCGATGCCATGATCGGCCACGATCTCGACCTGGCGCTCGGCCAGCGCCACCAGCAGCAGCACGCCATTGTGCTCCGGCAGGCTCGCCAGCCCGCGATCGAGGAACAGGAGATGCGCCAGGCGCCGCGCCTTTACCTGGCGGGCCCGGCGCAGCGCCAGGCGGACGGAGAGCGGCGTCAGCTCCAAGATTCCGTAGACGATTCCGAAGGCGACGATTTGGGCGCCCAGCATCAGGCGAAGCGATGCCCAGGGGTCGACCAGCATGACGATCACCGCCGCGGCCAGAGCGGCCAGGATGGCGCCGGCAAGGCTGACCACGTGATAGCGGTCAGCACGGCTGGCGACGACAGCGACGAATTCCGCGCTCGTGCCCTTCTCCGCTTCGGCGATGGCCGCTTCGACGCCTTTTCGTTCGATCGCGGAAAGCTTGCGCATGCTCACCACCCTCCCGAGGCGCCGCCGCCCCCGAAGGAGCCGCCGCCGCCCGAGAAGCCGCCGCCACCCGAGGAGCCGCCGCCGGACGAGCCGCCGCTCCCGAGGCCACCGCCGATTACATAGTAGCCGCCCCAGAAGCCCCGGCGCCGGCCCCTGCGCCCGACGTTCACGAATATCACGAACCCGAAGAACAGGATGAGGCTCACCCAGAAGAGAAGCCCGTCGTCCTCTTGAGAGCTTCCTGCCTGCGCTGCGGGCACGGCGACCGCGGCATCGACCGTCCCGCCCAGGGTCTTGATGATGGCCTGCACGCCGGCCTCGATGCCCAGCGCCATCTCGCCATTGCGCAGATGCGGGATGATGACGTTTTGGATGATCTCATTGGCGGTCGCGTCCGGCAGATCACCCTCGAGGCCGTAGCCCACCTCGATCCTGAGCTTATGGTCCTTCGGTGCGACGAGCAGGATCACGCCATTGTCCTTGCCCTTCTGTCCGATGCCCCAGCTCCGACCCAGGGCCAGCCCCCAATCCTCGATGGTGTAGCCGGCGAGATCCGGCAGGGTCACGACGACGAGCTGAAGCTGCTTCTGCTTCTCGAAATTCGCGAGCTCCGCGGTGATGCGGTCCTTCTCGGCCTGGTCGAGAACCTTGGCCAGATCCATCACCCGCCCCGTGAGCGGCGGGATTGGCGGATCGGCACGCGCAGCAGTCAGGGAGACGAACAGCGCGAGAAGCAAAGCGAGGCAAGCGGCAAGCGCGAAACTGCGCCCCTTACCCCGACCCTCTCCCCCCTTCCGGGGGCGAGGGGGTTCCATCGCAGCGCGCCGCAGCCTCAATTGAAATTCACCGTCGGCACGGTCATCGTCTTCTCATCGACGGTGAACTGGGCCATCTCCTTGTAGCTGGAATAGAGCAGCATCGCCCAGATGCGGCCCGGGAAGGTCTTGAGCTCGGTGTTGTACTGCTGCACGGCCTGGATATAGTCGCGCCGGGCCACGGCGATGCGGTTCTCGGTGCCCTCGAGCTGGGCCTGCAGGGTCTGGAAATTGGCGTTGGCCTTCAGCTGCGGATATTGCTCGACCACCACCATGAGCCGCGAGAGAGCCGAGGTCAGCTGACCCTGGTTCTGCTCGAAGGTCTTCATGGCATCGGGGTTGGTCAGGATATCCGGCGGCAGCTGCATCTGCCCGACCTTGGCGCGGGCCTCGACCACGGCCTGCAGGGTCTTGCTTTCGAAATCGGCGGCACCCTTCACCGTGGCCACCAGATTGGGCACGAGATCGGTCCGGCGCTGATATTGGTTCAGCACATGGGCCCAGGTCGCCTTCGCCTGCGCCGAATAGCTCTGAATGTTGTTGACGCCGCAGCCGGCGAGCGGCAAGGCGACAAAGAGCGACAGAAGCAAGCCGCGCAGGATCACCCCTGCCCCGGCCCAC
>DATHQQ010000460.1:0-10607 GCA_035482595.1 Verrucomicrobiia bacterium | reverse complement strand
CTTTTAATCAGGAGGCCCCGGGTTCGATCCCCGGCGCACCCACCAGGCTTTCCGGCGGCGCTTACCGGTGGCTCTTGCAGCTATAGGGAGCTACTAGCTACTGGCTACTGGCTGCTGGTCTTCTGGCGCAGCGCACCGATGAGGTCCGCGACCTTGCCGCCGTTGTTCTGGATGACGGAGGCCACGTCGGAACGATAGGTGGTGCGCAGGCTGACACCATCGACGATCAGATCGGAGATCTTGAGGCCTCCCGCATCCGCCACCCGCCAGTCGAGGCGGACGACATCGCCATTGGGCCGGTTGATGAGCGAGTTGACCGTGATGCTGTCGTCGTCATTGGCCTGGGAGCCGGAAACCTGGAAGCGCTCGCCGGTATATTCCGTGAATTTCTGGGCATAGGCCTGGACCAGCAGGGTCTCGAACAGCCGCTGGAAGTCGGCGCGCTCGTTATCGCTCGCCACCCGCCAGTAACGGGCCAGCACGAACTTGCTCATCCCGGGCATGTCGAATTGTGATTCGAGGAGGCTGCGGAAGCGGGTCTCGCGCTCAGCTTCGCTCAGGCTCGAGCCGGTCAGGGAGCCAATTGTGGCCGCGCCCAGATTGTCGATGAATTTCTGGGCATCGGCCGCCGCGGCGCCGGCCTGGGCAAGACTCGGAAGCGACAACAGGCCGGCAACCGCCGCAAGGAATGCGCGACGGTCCATGTGTATCACCCGACACTTCTGAAGGAGCATGAACGATATCGAAATTCCCAGGGCCGAGATGTTCAAAATGAGACACCCCGTACAGAAGCGCATGGAGAGGCCGGAGAGTTTCCGCAGCGGGGCTTTTCTTTTGGGGCGCCAAGCGCCCATTTCGAGACGATGTCTGAAAGAAAGTTCAGGTATTCGATCGCGCGGCGGAGGCAGTAAGGTACGAGCCTTGCGCTAGGAGCCCCTGGGGCATTTGATTGCATCCAAGATCAGGTCGAGGTCAAAATGCACGGGGACAGATCCCGATAGGCCCATCGTGAGAAAAGAATACTTTGTCATTCGGTCCTCGCACATGACATCAACGTTGCCAGGGCGCTGACGGCATCCCTCGCCATGAGCTCGCTCCTCGTCACGGCCATCGTTTTCGCCTGCCTCATCTTCGGTGCCGTTCTGGGCATGGCGCTGCGATCGATCCTTCCGGCGCACCACCTCAGCCAGAGCTCGACGGATGTTATCAAGCTCGCCACTGGTCTCATGGCGACGCTGGTCGCCCTCGTCCTCGGCTTGCTGATCTCCTCCGCCAACACCAGCCACAACACCATCGAGGGTGAATATCGTTCGCTACTCGCGACGACAGAATTGCTCGATCGGCATCTAGCGGACTACGGTTCAGAGGCGGTGCCGGCTCGGGACCTGCTTCGGCACGTGGTCGTTCGCGGGTTTCAAGTGACTTGGCCGCAGGAGGATTTCGGGCCGCAGGAGCCGCCGACGGCGGGTGGACGTGCCGGCATCGAGGCGCTGGAGGGGAACCTACTGCATCTCTCGCCCACGACCGATGCGCAGAAGTGGCTCCAGTCCCAGTCGCTTCAGCTTCTGGGCGGTCTGGCGCAGGAGCGGCTGCTACTTAACGACCAGGAAATCGGCGTGGCCCTGCCGACACCATTGCTGGTCGTCTTGATCACCTGGGCGACGGCGATCTTCATCAGTTTCGGCCTGTTCGCGCGGCCGAATGCGACCATCATCGCCTCACTGCTCATCGCCGCCCTCGCGGTCGCAGGCGCGATCTTCATGATTAGCGAGCTGGGCAGCCCTTTCAGCGGGCTGATCCAGATCTCCAGCGCCCCGGCGCACGCGGCACTAGCCCTACTGGGACAATAGACGAGTAGTGAGCCAGACGAGTAATGAGCCGGGGGAGGGGGCCTCCGGCAAGCCGCCAGAGGGCGCGTTTATGAGTTCACGTCCCAGCACCCGAGATCGATCCTTCTTCTGCGTCGTAGAGCTCCGATTGAAAGTGGCGTTTCCGTTCGATCGCTTCGTTCCAGCGGAGGGAACGCCCTCAGCAACGCGAGCAACTGCCGAAGCTAGCTTTGCCACTGCCATCCCCGCCGGATGTCGAGCCTGGAGAAGGGTGATTGCCCTCAATACGGTCGATGAACTCGCGCAGGCCGAATTCGCGGTCCTGACGGGTGATTCGCTTGGCCTCGTGGTCCCGCTCATGCCCGTCGTGTCCTTTGCCGCCGTCACCCTCGCCGGCATGGGCGCCGCTGGCCATCGCGCCGATGGCGAAGGCCATGACGAGACACGCAGCCACGCGCAGCAGCAGGCTGCGAAGCTTGCCGTTTCCCTTGGTCATGTTATGGACTCCCCGGCCGGATGTGAGTCGGCTTTCGATGCCCGACCGCCCGGACGGGAGGCCGTCTGCGATACAACCTGGGGTAATCCTAGGGCCGGGCCATTAAGTTCGGGTTACTGACGCTGCGCCGCACGATGAGCGCATTCGGCAGGGAGCGATCGGGGCAATCGGGATCAAGATGGCCGCCTGGCCCTGATCGGGTCCAGGCTTGCGCCTGCTTCCGAGTGTGACATATGCTTGTAACAATCTGAGCTTAGCGTCCGGCCTCGGCCCTGGACTAAAAGGGGTGGCAAACCGGAAGCAAGCTTCTAAAACAGGGTGGTTGCCGGCATTCAGAACAAGGCCCACACGGAAAGGCTGCCGCCGGGTAGAGGCGTGAGAAACAGCGTCTGCCTGACGAGCCGGCGGTTTGTACCCTCGATGAGTTGTTGCGCCCGGCGAAAGGGACCGAGGGAGGCCGTGCGTAACACGACAGTTCGAACCTCAACATGGGAGAAGACACAGTGAAGACCATCAGAACGACAAGTCGCCGCAAATTCCTCAAGACCACGGCCGCAATCGGCATCGCCGCGCTGGCCGCGCCCGCGATCATCTCCCGAGGCGCCCTTGCCTCCTCGGGCGAGGTGAACTTCATGGGCTGGGCGGGCTATCCGGAGCTGGCCAAGACGGTCTTCCCGGCCTTCGAGAAGGCGACCGGCATCAAGGTGAACTTCAACGAGCAGCCCGACCAGGATTCGATGTTCGCCCAGGGCAAGCTGTCCCTGCAGACCGGGGCCGTGGACGTCGTCGAGCCGACGCTCGATCGCGCCGCCGGCTGGTACAGCAATGGCCTGATCCAGGGCTGGAACACCAACGATCTCGCGATGGGCAATTACGTGACGGGCCTCGCCGACGGTGCGGCGGGCGATCTGGCCGTGGTCGACGGCAAGCGTCTGATCGTGCCGAGCGTGTGGGGGACCGAGGCCATCGTCTACAGCAAGACCGAAGCCCCGACCACCTATGGCCAGTGCAGTCTCGGCGATCTCTGGTCCGACAAGTATGTCGGCAAGGTCTGCGTGCGCGCCCACTCCTCTCTTGCGGCGATGGGCCGTTACCTCGATTCCGAGGGCAAGCTTCCGAAGCCCTGGCTCGCCGGCTACAAGAGCGAAGCGGATATGCGGCTGCTCTGGGACATCGCGCTGGCCGAGGCGATCAAGCACAAGTCCAATATCGCGCAGTTCTGGAACGGCGAGAACGACGCCCAGGCCGCGTATCGGACCAACGGCGCCGTGATCGGCTTGAACTGGGATTCGACCGGCTACAATCTGCGCGGCGACGGCTTCGGCTTCCTGGCGCCGAAGGAAGGCGCCTTCGCCTGGAACCAGGGCTTCGTGCTCATGGCCAATGCGAAGAACGTCCCGCAGGCCGAAGCCTTCGCGAAATGGGTCTCGACGGCGGACGGCTCGGCCGCCTGGGCCACGGCTTTCTCGGCCAATCCGGTCGGCAAGGGCGGCATCGAGCTGACCTCGCCCGAGGTGAAGACCTTCTACGCGACGGCCTATCCGGGCGATGCCCTCCAGAAGCTGTGGTGGTGGCCGGTCCAGGAAGCCTGGTTCATCAAGCTGCGCGGCGAATACGCGGATAAGTTCAAGGCCGCCTAAGCTATACCTCTTCGGACCGCCGGGCATGAGGCCCGGCGGTCCGTCGGAGGACTCTCGGCAAGACAAGAAGAATTCATTGGGGACGGCAGGGAGATGCGAAGGCAATGAGCGGGGGCGTTGACCTCAACGGCGTATCGGCCGATTTCGGCAACTTCCGGGCTGTCGACAAGGCGACGGTCGCGATCAAGCCGGGAGAGTTCTTCTCCTTCCTCGGACCCTCCGGCTGCGGCAAGACGACCATCTTGCGGATGATCTCCGGCTTCGTGATGCCGAGCGAGGGCACGATCCATATCGGCGGCGAGGATGTGCGCGACATCCGCCCCAATAAGCGCCCGACCGTCCTGATCTTTCAGAACCTGGCGCTCTTTCCCCTCATGCCGGTCTGGGAGAATATCGCCTTCGGTCTCGAGGTCCGCGGCGTCGCCAAGGCAGTGCGCAGGGCCAGGGCCGAGGAATTGCTCCACCTGGTCGATCTGCCAGGTGCGGGCGACAAAGCCATCAGCCAGCTCTCGGGCGGGCAGAAGCAGCGCGTCGCCATCGCCCGCGCGCTCGCCGTCGAGCCCAAGGTCATGCTGCTCGATGAGCCGCTGTCGGCGCTGGATCTCAAGCTGCGCCAGCACATGCGGGCGGAGCTGCGCGCCATCCAGAAGCGCACCAATGTCACCTTCGTCTACATCACCCACGATCAGGGTGAGGCGCTCGCGATGTCCGACCGGGTGGCCGTGATGTCCCATGGCCGGCTGCAGCAGGTGGCGACGCCGCAGGAGATCTACAACCGCCCCGCCAATGGCTTCGTTGCTTCCTTCGTCGGCGAGAACAATATCTTCGAGGGACGGGTGGAAACGGATGCCGGTGCGGCGGTCTTCAGGACCGGGAGCGGCGTCTTCCGGGTCTCGCTCGGGCCCGGCGTCAGCAGCGCCACCACGGCCAAGCTCTATGTGCGGCCCGAGCAGACGAGGCTCGTCGATGTCGTGCCGCCCGGGCTCAACAGCATTCCCGTCACGGTGGCCGATGTCGCCTTCGAAGGGAATTTCATCAATATCCAGGTCCAGAACGGCGACGGCCGGCCCCTGGTGGTCGAGGCTCGCAACGACGGCGCGGGCAAGGTGCCGCCGCCGGGCAGCGCCATGAACCTGGTCTTCGATCCGGCCCATGCCATCGTGCTGGCGGACGAGAAGGTCCCGGAAGCCGGAGCCTCGGCGTGAGGGATCTCTTCACCCGCTACGGGGGGCCGCTGGCCGCCGGGTTCATGGCGCTCACGGCCTTCTGGCTGCTGGCGCTCGTGATCCTTCCCTATCTCTATCTGTTCGAGAACTCCTTCCGACCCTACCTGCCCGTCGTGGAGATGGGCGGGCCGAAGGATTTCTACAGCCTGAGCAATTACCTGACGTTCTTCCAGAGCCCGATCCACATCCACGTCTTCTTCGCGACGATCCTCTACAGCAGCCTGGTCACGGTTCTCTGCTTCTTCATCGCCTATCCGCTGGCCTATTATCTGTCCAAGGTCGCCAAGCCGTCGGTGGTGCCCACGCTGTTCCTGCTGCTTCTCATCCCGCTCTGGGTCAGCGAGATCCTGCGCTCCTTCGCCTGGTTCATCATCCTGGCGTTCAAGGGTCCGCTCAACTTCGGCCTCCTGGGGCTCGGCATCATCGACACGCCGATCCGCTGGCTGTCGGGTTTTCGCAGCATCGTCATCGGCCTCGTCTACACCTATGTCCTGTTCATGCTCTTTCCGCTGTACAATGCGGTTCAATCCCTCGACACCAATCAGATCGAAGCCGCCCAGGATCTGGGCTCGCCGTGGTGGCGCATCCATTGGCGCGTGATCCTTCCCCATTCCAAGCCCGGCATCGCCTCGGGGGCGGTCATGGTGTTCATGCTCTCGGCGGGCTCCATCCTCGTGCCCACCTTGCTGGCCTCGACCACCTCGCGCTGGTTCACGGAGATCATCCAGCAGTGGATGTTCGAATCGCAGGATTGGAACACCGGCTCCGCCTATGCCTTCCTTCTGCTCCTCCTCTGCACGGTATTCGTCACGGTGGTGATGCGGATCTTTCGCGTCAGCCTCTCGGACATTGCGAAGTGAGGCGGCCATGAAGGGCAAGCGATCCTGGAACTGGCTGTTTCACGTCTACATGGGGATGTTCCTGCTGTATATGCTCCTGCCCCTCGTCGTGATGGGCGGTGCCGCGCTCAATAATTCGCGCTTTCCCTCCGTCTATCCCTGGGTCGGATTCACCGATCGCTGGTTCGTCGATCTGCTGGACGACGGACGGATGTGGAGCTCCTTCCGCAACACCCTCCTGGTCGCGATCGCGGTCGTCATCCTGGCGGTGCCGATCGGCACCGCCGCGGCCATCCTGGTCAACGGGCTGCGCGGTCCTCTCCGCTCCGCCCTCTATGGCCTCATGGTCGCCCCGATCCTGACGCCGGGGGCGGTGATCGGAATCTCGACCTTGCTTTTCTGGAACAAGTTCGAGGTGCCGGCGGGGCTGCATCTTTCGGTGCTGGGGCAGACCTCCTATATCGCGGCCTTCGTCATGCTCCTCGTGCTGGCCCGGCTTCAGAGCTTCGATCGCGACCTCGAGGAGGCTGCGCTCGATCTGGGCGCGAGCCATCCTCAGGTGATCCGGCGCATCCTGCTGCCTCATCTCTATCCGGCGATCGGGGCGGGGGCGGCCATCGCCTTCTTCCAATCGATCGAGAACTTCAATACGACCCTGTTCACCCGCGGCACCTACGACACGCTTACCGTCTATGTCTTCTCCAAGGTGAGAAGCGGCATCACCCCCACCATCAACGCTTTGGCGCTCATTCTCATCGCGATCACCATCCTGGGCGTGATCTGGTACGAGATCTCCCGCCGCCGCTCGGCCCGGAGGTTCGCCAATCTCGCGACGCCCGGCGCCTGAGGTTGCGCGATCGATAGGTAGAGTGGTGGATGTCTTCGACTACATCATCGTCGGCGCGGGTTCCGCCGGCTCGGTGGTCGCTGCCCGGCTGACGGAGAGCGGCCACCGTCGCGTCCTGCTGCTGGAGGCCGGGCCCTCGGACTGGAGATTCTGGGTTCAGCTGCCGATCGGTTACGGCAAGACCTTCTATGACCGCCGCGTGAACTGGATGTATCAGAGCGAGCCGGTGCCGGGCTTGGGCGGCCGCAACAACTACTTTCCCCGCGGCAAGGTGCTGGGCGGGTCGAGCTCGATCAACGCCATGGTCTATTCCCGTGGCCAGGCCGGCGATTTCGACGATTGGGAGGCAGAGGGCAATCCGGGCTGGGGATGGAAGGACGTCCTTCCCGTCTACAAACGCATGGAGGATCACGCGCTGGGCGCCGGTCCCTGGCATGGCGCCGGCGGCCCTCTGCATGTGAGCGAGATCTCTGGCGCGGCGCATCCCCTGACCCGCGAGTTCATCAAGGCGGGGCAGGAGGCCGGCGTCCCCTTCAGCCCCGACCTCAATGGCGTCAGCATCGAAGGCGTCGGCTTCTACCAGATCAATACTCGCGGCGGCCTTCGCCTCTCGGCCGCCCGGGCCTATCTCTGGCCGGCCGAGGGCCGCGCCAATCTGCGGATCGAGACGGGCGCGCTGGCGACCCGAATCCTGTTCGAGGGCAAGCGCGCCGTCGGCGTCGCCTATGAGCAGCGCGGCCAGAGCTGCGAGGCCCGCGCCGCGGCCGAGGTGATCCTCTGCGGCGGCTCGATCAATTCCCCGCAGCTGCTGCAGCTCTCCGGCGTCGGCCCCGCCGCCCTGCTGAAATCCTGCGGAATCGAGGTGCGCCATGAGAACGCGGCGGTCGGGCAGAACCTGCAGGACCACCTCTGCCATGATTATGTCTACCGCTGCCGGGTGCCAAGCCTGAACGACCAGCTCAACAACTGGCCGGGTCGGCTCTGGGCGGCGCTGCGCTATGTTCTGACCCGCGGGGGGCCGCTCGCCCTCAGCGTCAACCAGGGCGGGGGCTTCTTCCGCACCGACGCCGATCTGGCACGGCCGAACATGCAGCTCTATTTCTGCCCGCTGACCTACGAGAAAGTCCCACCCGGCACGCGCGCCTTGCTGAAGCCCGATCCATTTTCGGGTCTGACCCTCAGCGCTTCGCCCTGCCGGCCCACGAGCCGGGGCGAGCTCAAGATCAAATCGGCCGTTCCCCGGGAGGCGCCGCTGATCCAGCCGAACTATCTCTCGACCAACCATGATCTCGAGGAGCTGCTGGCGGGTGCCCGCTTCCTCCGGCGCCTGGCCGCAGCACCCTCGCTGGCGGCGGTCATCGAGCAGGAGTTGAAGCCGGGTCCGGCGACGGCGAGCGAGGAGGAGCTCGTCGCGGACATCCGCGCCCGCAGCTATTCCGTGTTCCATCCCGTGGGCACCTGCGGCATGGGACCCGACCCCGCCCGGGCCGTGGTGGATCATCGCTTGAAGGTGCATGGGCTCGGGGGGCTCCGGGTCATCGATGCCTCGATCTTCCCCACGGTCACATCCGGCAACACCAACGCGCCGTCCATCATGGTCGGCGAAAAGGGCGCCGCCCTCGTGATGGAGGATGCGCACTAGAGCAAAAGCCTGACCCGTGAATCAGGCTCTGGGCCCTCGGCTTGATCGCGGGGGAGCCAGGCAATAAAGATATTCAAGGACCGCGCCAACGCGCCTCGGACCGCGTGGGATGGTCTGATTCCAAGCCGCCCTTCTCCGAGAGAGAAGGGCATTTGCTGCCAGGAGGTGAGATGGCAACGCGCCGGACATTTCTCAAATATGCAACAATCGGCGTCGGTGCGGTTGGGGCCGGCGTTCCCTTTTCCGCGCTGGCGGCCGATACCCGGCCATTGATCGACCGCGTCGCTGCCGCCTGTCGCCGTCTGGCGCCGCTGGGATGGCAGCCGCTTCTGCTGGATGCGACGGGCGGCGAATTCGATCTCGGCGCGGCGAATCTGAAGGCCGAGCTCATCAAGCCGCTCGCCCGCATCGATCGCAGCTGCCCTGGCTTCGGCGACTTCGCTCTCAACGGCAGGCGGGCAATCGAACCCGGTCAACCCGATCGCAGCCTGCTCTATCACGCCTTTGCCGCTCCCACGGTGGTCGCCGACCGCAAGGGCGCGGCGTTGGGGGATTTTCCGACCCTGGCCGAGATCGAGGCAGTCGAAGACTATGTCTATGGCGTCGAAGCGCCGTCGCTCGGCGAGCTGCGCGATCGCGTCCAGGGCCGACCACTCGGAGTCGTCGTCTACGCCCTTCAGTACCGTAACGCGCCGATGTCGGTGCACGGGCGGCATGCCGAGCTCTGCTTCTCCCGGTCCGGCATCGCCCGGCTGGGCACGTTGGAGCCGCTCTATGATGCCAGGGCTCGGGCCTTCATCTCTCTGGACGATGCCCGCCCCTTCGACTTCCGCGTGGTGCCGCGTCGCTTCGCGGCATATCTGGCGGTTCAGATGGCAGGGGGAGGGGACAGGTTCGGGCCGCAGGATGCCTTGCCGGAAGACGACAAGCTGCAATTCTGGGTGCCGATTCACAAACTGTTCGATGGCCCCGAATGCATCGCCGGTCTCGACCTTCGGCTGGAGTTCACGCGGGGCTTGCGCAACGACGAGCTGGCGCAATTCCACCGCTTTCTCGATCTCGCAGGGTTGGAGAACAATTGGCGGGGAGAGGATTTGGAGCAGTTTCCCTTCGTGATCAAGGACGACATGGTCGGTTCGTTGTCCGAGAACCCGGACTTTGGCGAGGGGCTGCTGGTGCCGCGGCCCGCGCCGCTGATCACCCCGGCGCAATACCAGGGGCGCCCTTTGACCTTTCCGGTCGACGGACACTACACCTCCGACCCTGCGAACCTTCAGCTGTCTGCACTGCAGGTGCTCCCCAGCGTCGCTGAAGCGCACGAACCGCGTTACATGCCGGATGCGGCGCAAAAGACCCAACGGCCGAGCCCGCAATTCGTCAACATCCGCCACCGCCTTATGCCCGACGGGCGGATCGACAACCTGAATCTGCGGCCGGATATGAACGCGATCCTGCGCCGGGGCGGCTATCAGGCGCTGCATTACTTCGATGCCGGCGGCGACGGCTGGATCGCGGCGAGCTGCCCCCAGCTCGACGGCATCGTCGAGGCCTGGAAGCCAGCTTACTGCATGGTCGGGTTGCCGGACTTCTTCCCCCAGGTAACGCAGCGGGAATTGATGGTCTGGTGGCGTGACAAAGTCCCGAAGGCGGTGCGCGGGGCGCTCTGGGCGATCGAGCCGCTGGCGCTGTCTCAGACGAGGATTGCCGCGAATATTACGCTTCCCGTCGGTTTCAGCATCGAGGACACGACCATCGCTGCCATCGTCTCTCAGCCGGAGGATCAGCCGGGACCCGTGCAAACGCCGAACGGTCCCTGGGGCGTTGCGAAGACCGGCCTGCCCGACGGCTCGCCGGGCTTGTTCGACCCCGGCTGGGATACGAGCCAGGGAATCTACTACTCGGATCCAAATCGCCCATTGCAGAAGTTTCTGACGGCGTACGGGCTGGGCTCGCCGTTCATCGAGGACGCCAAGCTCTGCGCTGCTCTCGGCGCCTACTGGCCCGGCGTGGCGCCGGATTCAACCCGGACTTTTCAGCCGGACAAGAAAATAGGCGGCGCCTTCTACCCCTATCCGACCATCGTTCCCC
>DATHQQ010000459.1:0-2009 GCA_035482595.1 Verrucomicrobiia bacterium | reverse complement strand
TCCCTCGACACGGTCTCCTTCATGCCGCTGCTCTCGGCCGATCCCTTCGGCGGGGTCATCATCACCGATTGGTACTCGCCCTCCGCCACGCCCAACGAGCGCTTCAAGGTCAACATCTACATCCTCGGCCGCCAGTTGCGGGCCGACGGGTTGCGCGCCACGGTCTTCCACCAGGTCAATCAGGGAGCCGGCTGGGTCGATGCGCCGGTGGCACCCACGGCCTCGACCGATCTGGAGAACGCCATCCTGACGCGCGCGCGCCAGATGCGGATCGCAGGCTTGCAGCAGTAGACCGTCCGTCCCGATGTCCCGCTACAATTTCCGGCAGGCCGAGCGCAAATGGCAGGCGGCTTGGGCCGAGCAGCGCTGCTTCGAGGCCCGGATCGACGCCGGCAAGCCGAAATACTACGTCATGGAGATGTTCCCCTATCCCTCGGGGCGCATCCATATGGGCCATGTGCGCAATTACACCCTGGGCGATGTCGTCGCCCGCTTCAAGCGCGCCCGCGGCTTCAACGTCCTGCACCCCATGGGCTGGGACGCCTTCGGCCTGCCGGCCGAGAACGCGGCCATGGAGAAGAAGATCCATCCCGCCACATGGACCTTCGACAACATCGCCACCATGCGCACGCAGCTGCAGTCCATGGGGCTCTCCCTCGACTGGAGCCGCGAGATCGCCACCTGCCATCCCGAGTACTACCGGCATGAGCAGGCGATGTTCCTCGACATGCTGGAGGCGGGCCTCGTCTACCGCAAGGAGGCGAGCGTCAATTGGGATCCCGTCGACCAGACGGTGCTCGCCAACGAGCAGGTAATCGACGGCCGCGGCTGGCGCACCGGCGCGGTGGTCGAGCGGCGCAAGCTCGCGCAATGGTTCTTCCGCATCACGGCCTATGCCGAGGAGCTGCGCCGCGCCCTCGACGGCCTCGACCGCTGGCCGGCCAAGGTCCGGCTGATGCAGGAGAACTGGATCGGACGCTCCGAGGGCGCGCGGGCCTTCTTCAAGCTCGCGGGATCCAAGGCCGTGGAAGGCGCGGACACGGTCGAGATCTTCACCACCCGGCCGGACACCCTCTTCGGCGCCTCCTTCCTGGCGATCGCGCCGGACCACCCGCTGGCCCTCGAGCTTGCCCGATCCGACCCCGGGCTCGCGGCGTTCATCGAGGAATGCCGCAAGACGGCGACCACGGCCGAAGCGCTGGAGACCTTGGAGAAGAAGGGCTACCGCACGCAACTGGATGCGGTCCATCCCTTCGATGCGACCTGGAAGCTGCCGATCTATGTCGCCAATTTCGTGCTCATGGAATACGGCGCCGGCGCCATCTTCGGCTGCCCCGCCCATGATCAGCGCGACCTCGATTTCGCCCGCAAATACGGCCTGCCGGTGAAGCCGGTGGTGATTCCCCCGGGCGCCGATCCGGCGAGCTTCCAGATCGACGACGTCGCCTATGTCGATGACGGCCGGATCGCACATTCGGATTTCCTCGATGGGCTCGACGTGCCCCGCGCGATCGAGCGCGCGATCCAGCGCCTGGAAGAGCTCGGCGCCGGCGAGCGCATGGTGCATTATCGTCTCCGGGACTGGCTGGTCTCGCGCCAGCGCTATTGGGGCTGCCCGATCCCCATCATCCATTGCGATTCCTGCGGCATCGTGCCGGTGCCCAAGGCCGATCTTCCGGTGCGCCTGCCCGAGGACGTCACCTTCGATCGGCCAGGCAATCCCCTGGAGCATCATCCGAGCTGGAAGCATGTGAGGTGCCCCGCCTGCGGCGGGCCCGGGCGGCGCGAGACCGACACCTTCGACACCTTCGTCGATTCCTCCTGGTATTTCGCCCGCTACTGCTCGCCGCGCAGCGACCAGCCGGTCGCTGCCGAAGCGGCGCGCTATTGGCTGCCGGTCGATCAATATGTCGGCGGGGTCGAGCATGCGATCCTGCATCTGCTCTATTCGCGCTTCTTCACCCGCGCCATGAAGCGGATCGGCCTGCTGGAATTCGACGAGCCCTTCG
>DATHQQ010000458.1:0-3624 GCA_035482595.1 Verrucomicrobiia bacterium | reverse complement strand
TGCGAGAGCTCTTCCCCAGCCTCTCCTTCCAGACCGAAGCAGCCTGGCAGCGCCTCGCCGAGGGCACCTATCGACGCGGCGACGACGGGTTGCTGCATTTCGATTGGGACATCTCGCTAGCCCGGGCGCTGGCCGCCGGCCAGGCGCGCTACCCCGATCTCTGGCCGCTGTTCAGGGCCCTGGGCGAGCGGCCGATACTGGTGTTGCGCGGCGCTGTGTCCGATGTGCTAAGTCAGGCGACCTTCGACCGCATGGCCCGGGAGAAACCCGAGATGTCGCGCGCCCTGATACCCGGCGTCGGCCATGTCCCCGCTCTCGACGAAAAGGAGTCCATCCTTGCCCTCGATGATTTCTTCGCTCGAATCTGAGACCCTTCCCACCGCCGCCGATGTCGAGGCCGCGGCCCAGCGCATCGCCGGCAAAGCGGTGGAGACCCCGCTGCTGGAATCCCCTGCCCTCAACGAGCAACTGGGCGGGCGCATCTTCCTGAAGCCAGAATCCCTGCAGCGCACGGGTTCCTTCAAGTTCCGGGGCGCCTATAACAAGCTGAAGCGGCTGGTTGAGCAGAAGGGCGCTCGCGGCGGGGTCGTGGCCTTCTCCTCGGGCAATCATGCCCAGGGCGTGGCGGCGGCGGCCGCCCTGCTGGGAATCAAGGCCGTTATCGTGATGCCCTCGGACGCGCCGGCGATCAAGCTCGCCAATACCCGGGGCTATGGCGCCGAGGTCGTGCTCTACGACCGCGCGCGGGAGAATCGCGAGACGATCGCCGACAAGCTCGCCGCGGACCGGGGTGCCGCCATCGTGCGGCCCTTTGACGATCCCGACATCATCGCCGGCCAGGGCACGGTCGGACGCGAGATCTATCGCCAGTCGAAGGCCCGGGGCGTGGATCTCGATGCGGTTCTGATACCGGCGGGCGGCGGCGGGCTCATCTCCGGCTCGACCCTGGCCCTGAAGGCGGGCTGGCCTTCGCTACCCGTCTATGCCTGCGAGCCTGCCGGCTATGACGATACGACGCGCTCGCTCGCCGCCCATCGCCGCCTGGCCGCCGATACCTCCGTGGCCTCCCTCTGTGACGGGCTGCTCTCGCCCATGCCGGGCGAGCTCACTTTCGCCCTCAACGACCGGCTGCTCGCCGGCGGCTTCGCCGTCAGCGACGAGGAGGTACTGAGCGCGATGGCTTTCGCGTTCCGGGTTCTGAAGCTGGTGATCGAGCCCAGCGGCGCCGTCTGCCTGGCGGCCTTGCTCGCTGGCAAACTCGATTGCAAGGGTCGCAAGATCGGCATCGTCATTTCCGGCGGCAACGTCGACCCGGCCGTCTTTGCACGGGCGATTTCGCGGGAGGAATGAGACTCTCAGCCGATCGCGGTGAAGCGGCCCCTCTGCCTCGTCATTCCGGCGAAAGCCGGAATCTAGGGCCACATGATCGATAGCCTGCCGCACGCCCCTGGATCCCAGCTTTCGCCGGGATGACGGAAGAAGGGAAGCGTCCTATGCCAACGGCTCGCTGAAGGTGAAATTGCGCTCCACATAGTCGACGACGGCGCGCACGCTTTCCTCGATGGGAAGCACCGTCGTGTCGACCACGAGCTCGGCGGCCTCGGGCTCCTCATAGGGTGCGGAGATGCCGGTGAACTGCTGGATCTCGCCGGTCCGCGCCTTCTTGTAGAGACCCTTGGGATCGCGGCTTTCGCAGGTCGAGACATCGGCCTTCACATAGATCTCATGGAAGGCGTCCTTGCCCGCGGCACGGGCGCGCTGGCGGTCGGCGCGGTAGGGCGAGATGAAGGCGGTGATGGCGATCATGCCCGCATCGGCGAAGAGAGAGGCCACTTCGCCGATCCGGCGGATGTTCTCGGCGCGGTCCTGGGGCGAGAAGGTGAGATCGGCAGTGAGGCCGTTGCGGACGTTGTCGCCGTCCAGCACATAGACCATGTAGCCTTTCTGGAAGAGGCGGTTCTCCACCTCCATGGCGATGGTCGATTTGCCGGCGCCCGAGAGGCCGGTGAACCAGAGCACGCCGCCGCGATGGCCGTTGCGGAGCTGGCGCGCCGAAACCGTCACCGCATGGGCGACGCGCCGCAGATTGCTAGAGCGTACCGTCATGCTCTCGCGCTGATCGGGATAGCCCTTCATGTCGATCAAGCCGCCCGCGAGGATATTGTGCCCGTCGGTCAGCACGAAGCGCCCGGTGCGCGCGATCGTCCCCGCCTCATCGAGCGCCAGCATGGCGCGGCTGCGTAGGATGACATCGGCGATGCCATGGCGCGGCACCTCGTTCGCCTCGCGCACGCTCAGATCGTCGGCGTCGAAGACACGCTCGATGCGCTGGGCGGTGACGGCGACCTCGCGGGTCCCCAGCTTCAGGCGATATTCGATTCCCTGGCGCAGGGGCTCATGGCCCAGCCAGATCAGCCGCCCGCGGAAGACATTGGTCAGGATCGGCAGATTGTCGGGGTGGCTCGCGAGCTCGCCGCGCTCGACGAAGATCTGGTCGTCCAGGGTAATGCCGACGGATTCTCCCGCCAGCGCCTGGAGAGCCGGCGCCGGCCGGCTCCAACCTTCGATCGTCCGGATCTCCGCGCTCTTGCCGCTGGGCGAGAAGGTCAGACGGTCGCCCACCGCCAGATGGCCGCTTTCGATGCGTCCGACGATGATCCGCCGCTCGTCGAATTTGTAGACGTCCTGGACCGGCAGGCGCAGCGGCAGCTCGACGGGCCGGCGCGCCGGGCGGAAGCTCTCCAGCGCCTCGATCAGGGTCGGTCCCTCGTACCAGGGCATCGAGGCCGCGCGGCTGATGAGATTGTCGCCGTCGCGCGCCGAGATCGGCACGACGTAATCCGCCCGGGCGCCGAAACCCGCGAGATACTGGGTATAGGTGCGCCGGATCTCCTCGAAATGGCTGGCCGAATAGCCGACGAGATCCATCTTGTTGACCACGACCGCCACCTGCCGGATGCCGAGCAGGTTCAAGAGGAAACCGTGCAGGCGCGATTGCTGCTGAATGCCATGGCTGGCGTCGATCATCAGCAAGGCGGCCTCGGCACTCGAGGCCCCGGTAATCATGTTCTTGATGAACTCGCGATGGCCGGGCGCGTCGATGATGACATAGTCGCGCGTCGCGCTGTGCAGCCAGATCTGGGCCGTGTCGATGGTGATGCCCTGATCGCGCTCGGACTGAAATGCGTCCATCAGGAAGGCCCATTCGAAGGGCATACCGCGGCGCTCGCACATGGCCTTGATGGCTTCCAGCTTGCCATCGGGCAGCGAGCCGGTGTCATAGACGAGGCGGCCGACCAGGGTCGACTTGCCATGGTCGACATGGCCGACGATGACGACGCGCATGGGCTCGAGCCCGAGGCCCGGGCTGGCGGGGGCGCTGGCCATCACATGTATCCCGTGGCGCGCAGGCGCTCGAAGGCGTCCTCGGTTTCGCGGTCCATGGCGCGGCCGGCCCGCTCCGGCGCCGTGGTCGTGTCGAGTTCGGCGATGATGTCGTCCAATGTGGCGGCCGTGCTGTCGATGGGAAAGGTGATGTCCATATCACCGAGGGAGCGGTAGCGCTTGCCGTTCTTGGCGAAATAGAGATCGACCAGGGGAATCCCCTCGCGGCGGATGTAGCGC
>DATHQQ010000457.1:0-4216 GCA_035482595.1 Verrucomicrobiia bacterium | reverse complement strand
TGCCGACGCCCTCGGACATGAGCAGCGGCATGCGCAGCTCGATGCCCGGCACGCCCAGCGCCACCGAGGTGAAGGGCGCCTTGGGCCCGCCCTTGATTTTCTCGGTATAGCGATGAGCGGAATGGTCGGAGGAGAAGACCTGGAAGGTCCCGTTCTGCAGCCCCTGCCACATCAGTGCCTGATTGGCCTTCTCCCGCGGCGGCGGGGTGCAGATGCATTTGGCCCCTTCCATGCCATGGGCCTCGATATCCTCAGCGGCGAGGAAGAGATATTGCGGGCAGGTCTCGCCATAGATCTTGAGGCCCCGGCCCTGGGCCCAGCGGATCTGCTCTGCCGCCGCATTGTGGGAGACATGGGTGATGAGGATCGGCACGCCCGTCAGCTCGGAGAAGGTGATGGCCCGATGGGTCGCCTCCCGGTCGCCGGCGGCGGGATGGGCGGCCAGGTGATATTTCACTTCGGTCCGGCCGCTCTGCAGCAGCCGGTCGGTCAGCCACCGCACGACCCCGTCGTTCTCGGCATGGACCATGACCATGGCCCGCTCGCGCAGCGCCAGATCCAGCACCTCCATCACCTCGTAGTCGTTGAGGGCGAGGCCCTCATAGGTGAGATAGATCTTGAAGGAGGTGCAGCCGTCCCTGATCAGCGCCGGCAGCTCCTGCCCCAGCACCTGGGGCGTGGGATCGCTGACCACGAGATGGAAGGCGTAGTCGATCAGGGTCTTGCCCTTGGCGCGGGCATGATAGTCGTCGACCACGGCGCGGAGCGACTGGCCGCGGATCGGCATGGCGAAGGGGATCACCGTGGTCGTGCCGCCGCAAGCCGCCGAGCGGGTGCCGGAGCGGAAATCGTCGCAGGTCTCCTGCCCCTCCCAGGCCTGCTGGTCCATATGGCAGTGGCTGTCGATTCCGCCGGGGGTGACGAGCTTGCCGGAGGCATCGATCACCTGCTCGGCGCGGCCGAGGTCGTCGCCCAGCGCGGCGATGCGGCCGTCCTTGACGGCGATGTCGCAACGGAAGAGGTCGCTGGCGGTGGCGACCGTAGCGTTGCGGAGGATGAGGTCGAACTTGGCGTTGGCGGGCATTAGGCGGCACTCGCCAGGCAAACCCCAACCGTCATTCCCGCGAAAGCGGGAATCCAGGGAAGACGGGCGAGATGCATAGCGTGTTGGCCCTGGATTCCCGCTTTCGCGGGAATGACGACAGTTAGGGACGACATCCGACCTCCCATTTCAATGATCGACCAACCGCAGCTCCTCTCGCCGCTTGGCGGCGAAGGCTTCGAGGGCCTCGCTGATGGCGGGGTCGAGCGGCGGCGGCTCATAGGTTTCCAGCGCGGCTTGCCAGATCTTGGTCGCGCGCTGGGTCGCATCCAGCGCGCCGGCCAGCTCCCAATTCTCGTAGTTCTGCCAGTTGGAGACCAGGGGCTGATAGAAAGCCGTCTCATAGCGCGCCAAGGTATGTTCCGTGCCGAAGAAATGCCCGCCCGTGGGCACGCTGGCGATGGTCTCCAGCCCCTGGGCGATCTCGCTGGCGCTGACATCCATCGGCTTGATGGTCTCGGCCATCATCTGCAGCATCTCGACATCCAGCACCAGCTTCTCGAAGGAGGCTGTGAGGCCGCCCTCCATCCAGCCGGCGCCGTGATAGACGAGATTGGCATGGCCCATTACCGCGCCCCAGATGGACATCTCCGATTCATAGGCGGCCTGCGCATCCACCGCATTGCTGGCGCTGGCATTGCTGGCGCGATAGGGCAGGTTATAGAAGCGCGCGAGCTGCCCCGCGGCCAAGGTCGCCCGCGTATTCTCCGGCGTGCCGAAGGCCGGCGCGCCGCTGCGCATGTCGACATTGGAGGTGAAGGCGCCATAGATCACCGGCGCGCCCGGCCGCGTCAGCTGGGTGAGAAGGATTCCCGCCAGCGCCTCGGCGTTCTGCTGGGTCAGCGCCGCCGCCATGGTCACCGGCGTCATCGCCCCCATCAAGGTGAAGGGAGTGACGGCCACGGCCTGGCCGTGCTCCGACATGGCCATGAGCCCGTCGCTCATCGCCTGATCGAAGCGCCGGGGCGAGTTGACCGAGATGATGGTGGTGACGGAGGGATCGTCGAGGATCTCCTCCCGCGTCTTGCCGCGGGAGATCGCCATGAT
This sequence comes from Verrucomicrobiia bacterium, assembly GCA_035482595.1. Taxonomy (GTDB): domain Bacteria; phylum Pseudomonadota; class Alphaproteobacteria; order Dongiales; family Dongiaceae; genus DASXQK01. Next base: position 2,067 of record DATHQQ010000457.1, on the reverse strand, counting down.
GTCGATCCCGTCGAGGGCGCGATCGCGGCCGATGGCCGTGCAGTGATAGACCTTATCGGAATAGGTCGCATTGGCAATGTAGCAATCGAGATGGCGCGTTCCCGTCGGCAGCTCGATGGGCGGGGTCGGCTGATTGCCGATGAAATGGATGATGTCGAAGCTCTGGGCGAGCTTGATGAGATTGCAGTAGTCGCGGTAATTCCCCGAGCGGCGGCCGTTGACGCAGTCGTGGACATTGGGCGGCCCGGCCACCAGGCCGAAGGAGACATGATCACCCCCGACATGGATCCGGCGCTGGGCATTGCGCGGGGTGAGGACGAAGCTCGCGGGCGCCGTCTTCAGCCCCTCGACCACCAGCTCGCGCGGGATGCGCACCAGCCCGGTCTCGTCATTGACGCTGGCCCCGGCGCGGCGCAGCAGGTCGCGCGCCGCGGGCCCCATGAATTCGATGCCCGTCTCCTGGAGCAAAGTGAGCGCGGCCTCGTCGATCGCCGCGACCTGATCCTGGCTCAAGATATCGATGGGCTTCAGGCTGTTGCGGATCGGCGGCGCGCCGAGAAGGGAGGTGCCGTGCCGCTGGCCGTCACGCGGGCGCCGCTGGCGCCGGGGCATCCGCGTGCCGCTGATCCGGGTGGCCTCTTCCATCATCGCCCTCACAGCCGGCTTTTCAGCACCGGCATCTCATTGCCGCAGATTGGCGCCTTGGGGGTCGTAGAGCGCTTGGGCCGAGAGCCGCGCGGGCTTCCGCTCGCCCAGCACCTCCACCTCGACCGCGGCGCCATCCTCGAAGAAGGGCGTCTTCACATAGCCCAGCGCCAGGCTCTGGCCGACACGATGGCCGTAGCTGCCGGAGGTGACATAGCCCGCGAGTTTGCCGTCGCGATAGATCGCCTCGCCGCCGAAGCAATCGGCGCCATTGGCCTCGATGGCGAAGCTCGCGAGGCGCTCTTTTGCCCCGGCCTTGGCCGCCGCTTCCGCGCCGGCCTTGCCGATGAAATCCCCCTTGTCGAGGCGCACGAAGCGGCCGAGGCCGGTATCGAAGGGGCTGTAGTCCGAGGTCAGATCGCTGCCCCAGCTGGCGAAGCCCTTCTCGATCCGGCAGGAGAGCAGGGCGCGCGAGCCGACATGGCGCAGGCCGAGATCGGCGCCCTTGGCCCAGAGCTCCTCATAGACGCTGCGCTGATATTCCGCCGGCATGTAGATCTCATAGCCAAGCTCGCCGGTGAAGGAGATGCGCACCACGATGGCCTTCGGGCAGGGGCCGACCGGCATCTCGCGCGCGGAGAGGAAGGGAAAGGCATTGGCACCCGTCTCGCCCTCGCCCACCGCCTGCAGCAGGGTGCGGGCCGCGGGGCCGGCGATATGAAGGCCGCAGTAACGGGCGCTCAGATTCTCGACCTTGACCGAGCCGTCGGCCGGAAGCTGGCTCTCGAACCAGCGCATATGGAAGCGCTGGACCGGGCCGGAGCCCAAGAGCAGGAACCGATCCTCCGCCAGGCGCGAGACGGTGAAATCGCCCAGCAGCCGTCCGGCCGGGCTCAGCATGGGGGAGAGTAGCGTCTTGCCCGGGCGCGGCAGGCGGTTGGCCAGCAGCCGGTCGAGCCAGGCCGCGGCTCCCGGACCGGAGACCTCGTATTTGGCGAAGGTCGAGATCTCCAGCAGCCCGACCTGGTCGCGCAGCGCCCGGCATTCCTCGCCCACCGCCTCGAACCAATTGCCCCGGTTGAAGCCGTAGCGGTCCGCCTGCTCGTCCTGCTTGCGGGCAAACCAGAGGGGGTATTCGAAGCCGTAGTTGAGCCCGAAGACGGCGCCCGCGCCGGCGAGGCGGTCATGGATCGGATAAGTGCGGATCGGCCGGCCGGCGGCGAATTCCTGGAAGGGGTAGATGATGTCGGTGCGGTGCTCGTAGAAATATTTGGTCCGCGCCTTGGTGTAGCGCTTGCCGGCCCAATCCCCGAAACGCGCCACATCCCAGAAGAAGACGTCGAGGCTGGGCTCGCCCTCGATGATCCATTCGGCGATGGTCCGGCCGATGCCGCCGCCCTGGTTGAAGCCGCTCATCACGCC
>DATHQQ010000456.1:0-2817 GCA_035482595.1 Verrucomicrobiia bacterium | reverse complement strand
ACTCCGACCCGCTTATGGGTGACCTTGATGACCAGGCAAAGTGCCAGCCCCAGCACGGTGATGAGGAGGCAGGTGCTGGACTGCGCGAGATCGAGAACCACGAGGCAGACCAGAAACCCCACGAGCTGCAGGATGAGATTGCTGAATTTCCGCCAACCTCCCGCGCAGAGCGAATAGAAATAGGTGATCGAGCCCAGCGCCATGACCATGCCAAGGTCGTTCTTTGTGGAAAATGCGCCGCGCCACCCCGCCGGACCCCGCGGATCTTCCCCGCCGATGGCAGGCAATGCCACGCCCAGGGCGAGCGAAGCCAGCGCCAGGAGGCCGGTCGCGTCCCTCGCGATCGCCACGATCTCGCCGAGGTCGTAGCGCGAAGCGAGATACCAGGCCCAGAGAGCCGCCGTCACGAGAGAACCGGCCCGTCTCAGCGAGACATCGGGGTAGTCCGACCAGGATATCGATGCGACGGCCAGCAGCGCGAGCATCGCCATGGGCCAGATTCGCGGCAGCAGGCGAATCGCCTCTCGCCCGTGACGGAGCAGAAGAAACAGGGTGACCACCAGAATCAAGGCGGTGGAAATCGTGTTTGCGGGATTGGCCGCCCCCAGATCGGAGGCATCCTCACCGGTTCGCAGCAGCACCGGCACGACGCCCCCGCATTGCAGGGCGAAGACGATGACATGACAGAGCCGCTCAAGCCGCTTCATCCGACTCTCCCTGGGAGGACCCTGCTGGCGCCGACGCGGAGACGGTCGAGTTCTTGCTGACGCAAGCCCTGCTGCGAGCCAGGAGGCAATATCCGGCCGAGGTTCCTTCGGTCTTCACAATGCAGCTCTCGATACCGAGATTTGCCTCTTAACTTGGCGTCGCGAAGGCGCAAGCTTGCGGGCCGTCCGATCTGCGGATATGGCAGTCGCATCGCGATTTTGTGAGGAAGTCTTGGCCGAGAGCGTGATCGACGTCAGCATTCTGATCCCGACGTTCCGCCGTCCCGACCTGCTTCACGCGGCGATCGAAAGCCTCCTGGTGCAGAAGGAGCTGGCGGTCGGAGTCGAGGTGGTGGTGATCGACAACGATCCTGCGCGCACGGCGGAGCGCGTCGTGGCGGGCCTCTCGCCGGCGGCCGGCTTGTGCTTGCGCTATGTGTCGGAGCCGAGGCCCGGAATCTCCCATGCCCGCAATGCCGGGATCGCGGCCTCCCGCGGCGCCTATATCGCCTTTCTCGATGACGACGAGACGGCAGCGCCCTTCTGGCTGACCAAGCTCCTCTCCACCATGCGGGATTTTGGGGCGGACATCGTCGTGGGTCCGGTGCGGCCCCGTTTCCCCGCCGGCTCGCCCGTTTCGAGCTATGCACGGCGAATCTACGAGCGGGACGCGCAGGTCGCAACCGGCGAAGCGGTGGAATGGCACGGTATCGGAAATGCCCTGCTGCGCCGCGACCGCTGCCTTGCCGCCGCCGCACCCTTCGATCCGAGGCTTGGCCTCTCCGGTGGCGAGGACACGGTCTTCCTGGCCCGCCTGCGCGAACAGGGACGGCGAACCGTCTGGTGCGCGGAGGCGGCAGTGACGGAAGTCATCCCCCACGACAAGCTCGCCACGGCCTACCTCCTCCGCCGGGCTTTCCGAATGGGGCAGACAACCGCATTCCTTCCCAGTGCCCTGGCGCGACCGCGCTGGAGCGCCGTGCTGCGCTGGATGGTGATCGGCGCGCTGCAGCTCTGCGTCTATGGGAGCTGGAGCATCGCGCTGCGGCTGCTCGGCCGTGACGCCTGGCTCAGCGCCATGGCCAAGGCGGCGAGCGGACTCGGCAAGGTCATGTGGCATCCGGCCCTTCACATCCGGAACTACCAGCTCGGCGGCCGCAAGCAGGCGACGGCCGGATCCTAGGAGCCTATCCGGGCATCGCCGGCGTTCCGCGACAGGGGGCGCTGGCGACGTGCCAGGGCGACGGCGCTCGCCTTCTCATAGGCGGCGAGAAGGGGCGGCACGGAATAGTCCCAGGCCAGAGCGCTGCGCACCCGGTCCATGCCGAAGTCGTGCATTCGGGCGCGGGCAGCCGCATCGGCCGCCAGATCGAGGATGCCGCGCGCAAGCGCATCCTCGTTATTGGCCTCGACGTAGATTGCCGCCGGGCCGGCAGATACGCGGGCTTCGCGCAGGTCGTAGCACACGATCGGCAGGCCGAAGAACATGTACTCCACGATCTTGTTCATCGTGCTCTTGTCGGTCCAATCGTTCTTCGGATCGGGATCGATAGCGATGTCGGCGGAGGACAGGATCCGGCAGAGCTCCTCGTCGGGAACCCGCCCCGTGAAGGTGCAGTGGCTCGCGACACCGATTTCCTGGGCGTATCGCTGGATCACCGGTTGATGCGGGCCGCCGCCGATGAGGACGCAGTGGAAGTCCAGGAAATGGTGAACCTCGATCAATTGCTTCAAGGCGCGAATCAGATGATCGACGCCATCCTGCTTGCAGATCTCCCCCAGATAGACCAGCAGATGGCTCTTGCCCTGACGCCATGATGCCTCGGGTGGGTAGACGGCAAACCGGCTGAGCTGGGGGCCGGATCGGACGACATAGACGTCCTCCGCGCGCTTGCCGCCGCGGCCGATGGCGATCTCCTTGTGGCTCTGATTGGTGGTGACGACGACATCGGCCATCCGGAAGGTCTGCTTCTCGAGCCACAGCAGGCCATTGAGAATCAGCCCACCCCCGCCGAATTTCGCTCGATACATCTCCGGCGACAGATCGTGATGGTCGAAGATGAAGACCTTGCCGAACAGGCGCCAGAACCAGCCCAGGAGCCAATAGGTC
>DATHQQ010000455.1:0-8337 GCA_035482595.1 Verrucomicrobiia bacterium | reverse complement strand
GGCGACACCAAGAGCCCTGAATTCCTTGCCGTCAATCCCCGCGGCCGAGTGCCGACGATACGGGACGACGGATTTGCCCTATGGGAATCCTCGGCGATTGCCGAATATCTGGAAGAACGCTATCCGCAAAACCCGCTCTTGCCCAAGGATGTCAAAGCGCGGGCGACGGCCCGCCGGCTTGCGGCGGAGGCCGACGCCTATCTCGGACCCTGCGTCGGCGAATTGGCCGATCTCGCTCTCTATGCGAAGACGCCGCCGACCCCGGCCGAGATCGAGGCGGCCAAGGCCAAGGTCCAGGAGGAACTCGTGCGCTTCGAAGCGCAGATGGCGGGCCCCTTCTTCCTGGGATCGCTGTCCCTTGCCGATTTCGCGGTCTTCTCGCATCTGCGCCTGCTGCGGCGCATTGAAGACCGCAAGCCCGGCAAGGGCATCGCCAACGACCGCCTGCCGCCGAAGCTCGCGGCCTGGGTCAAGCAGATCGAAGCCCTGCCCTATTACGAAAAGACGATCCCGCCGCATTGGAAGGGTTGAGCCGGCAGAGCCGGATCGTCAGCTTGATTCAAGCTGACCCGTGAATCTTGCTCGACTTAAATTTTAGTGCCTGATCGTCTCGGGCCGTTTCGGCTTGGGACGATCGGGCTCCAGGGGCCCGCTATACTGCGATATCGGCAAATTGCCGGGCGGAGACCTCCCAGGAGAATCTCAGGGCATAAGCGCGGCAGCTCTCGGCAGAGATCGAAAGCGCAGCGCGCGTGGCCGCACCCAGATCCTCCTGCAGGGAGCCCACGCCCGATGCGCCGATCACGTCGAGCGGCCCCGCCACGGGATAAGCGGCGACGGGCACGCCCGCGGCCAGGGATTCGAGCAGCACCAGTCCGAAAGTATCGGTACGCGAGGGAAAGACGAAGACGTCGGCGGCGGCAGAGTAGCGCGCCAGATCCTCACCGTGCTGATAGCCCACGAAATGCACCCCCGGATGGCGGCGCTTCAGCGACGCCAGCTGCGGCCCATCGCCCACGACATATTTCGAGCCCGGCAGCTCCAGATTGAGGAAGGCCTCGATATTCTTTTCCACCGCCACCCGGCCGACATAGAGGGCGATGGGGCGCGGGGCATCGAGGAAGGATTTGTCGCGCGGGCGGAAGAGCTCGGTATCGACGCCCCGGGTCCAGATGCGAAGGCGCTCGAAGCCGCGGGCGCTGAGCAGGCCTTGGAGGGTGGGGGTGGCGACCATCACGGCGGCGGCGGGCGCGTGAAACCGGCGCAGGGAGGCATAGCTCCAGGCCAGCGGCACCGGCAGGCGGCTTGCCAGATATTCGGGAAAGCGCGTGTGGAAGGCGGTGGTGAAGGGCCGCTTGCGCCGCAGGCAATAACGCCGGGCGGCGAGGCCGAGAGGGCCTTCGGTGGCGATATGGATCGAATCGGGTGCGAAGGCGTCGATCATTGCCGGCAGGCGCCAGGCATTCCATGCCAGCCTGATCTCGGGGTAGCTCGGCAGCGGCAAGGTGCGAAAGCGATCGGTTCCGATCACCAGCACATCATGGCCCATCGCCTCCAGCTCCCTCGTCAGCGACTCGATGGTACGGATGACGCCGTTGACGGCTGGATGCCAGGCGTCGGTCACGATCAGAATCCTGGCACCCCGTCCCTTCGGGGCGGCGGGCTGGTTCGGGCTGCTCGAGCTGGTGGAATCGGAAGGCGCTTGTCCGAGGCGAATGAGGATACCCCGCCCTATCGCTCGACGGGATCGGAGAGCGAGGCCGCTGACCGATCACCGATCGGTGCGCTGCCCGGCGGGGATCCTGCGCTGGCCATGGCCGGCAGCGGCTTGTCGCGCAGGCGCAGTCCCACCCGGCCCAGCCGGGCCCAACCGAAGCCCCAGCCGATCCAGATGAACCCCGCCACCGAGATGCAGAGGAACGGCACGGTCCAGTTGGGGTGGGTGGCCAGTGCCGCTGCGCCCAGGATGCTGAAGGCGAGCTCCGGCACGCCGGTTGGCATGGCTGCCCTATAGTTCGAGCTCTTCGCGTCGCCGCGCTTGGGCGTGCGCACGAAGCCCGAGCGCAAGCCCAGCAGCCCCTCCGTCACCGCTTTGGCATTGGCGAAGGCAAGGCCGGCGTTCAGCGCCAGGACCGAGAGATAGGCGGCGATGAATTCGCCGAGCCCGAGCCGGTGCAGCCGCCTCTGGGCGAGCCATGTCATGACGAGAACGGATCCCGCGCCGAGCCCGGTGGCAAGACAGCCGAGCAGGATCAGCGCCAAGGGCTGCTGATGGCTCAGCAGCAGCGAGCCCAGCGCATTGGCCAGCGCGATGAGGGCCAGTGGCGAGAAGAAGCATTGGCCCAGATGACAAGTGGCGGCCAGCTTGCGCCACCAGGGGAAATGGGAGCGCCAGATCGGCCCGATCAGCTTGCGGGAGCATTGGGCGAAGCCCTTGTTCCAGCGGTGCTGCTGGGCCCGCCAGGCGGCCAGGCCGTCGGGCAGCTCGCCTGGCACCCCGACGCTGAGAAGAATCGTCGTGCGCCAGCCCTTGAGGTGGACGCGATAGCTGAGATCGAGATCCTCGGTCAGGGTATCGGCGTGCCAGCCCCCGGCATCGTCGATGGCGCGCCGGCGCCACAGGCCGCAAGTGCCGTTGAAGGGCATGTAGAGATCGGACCAGGCGCGCGCACTCTGCTCGACGGCGAAATGCGCATCCAGCTGCAGCGCCTGGGCGCGGGTCAGCAGATTCTCCCGCGCGTTCAGATGCTCCCAGCGTGCCTGCACCAGGGCCAGTCGTGGATCGGCCAGCAGGGGAAGAATGCAGCGAGTGAGGAAATCTCGCTGAGGCAGGAAATCGGCGTCGAAGATGGCCACGAACTCGGCATCGGATTGGGTGAGGCCGTAGCGCAGGGCGCCCGCCTTGAAGCCCGAGCGATCGGCGCGCCGTACGAGCTTGGCATCGATCCCCCTGGCGCGCACGCGCTCCACGGCGATGCGGGCAAGCTCGGTGGTGTCGTCGGTGCTGTCGTCCAGCACTTGGATCTCCAGTCGATCCTGGGGCCAGTCGATCGCCGCCGCGGCCTCGATGAGCCGGTCGATGACATTGCGCTCGTTGAAGACCGGAAGCTGAACCACGACACGGGGCAAAAGGGCCGCCGGCGGCAGGGGCTCTGCCAGGAGCAGCGCCTCCTTCGCAAGGGCCCGGCGGCGATGGAACAAATGGAGACCGACGACAATGCTGAAGTTGAGCGACAGGATGCCCAGCAGCAACAGCGACAAGCCGATCAGGAGATTGGCGAAGATCACAACGACATCAAGCATCTGGGACGCATTCATGTGATGGACCCGCCGGACGCCCTCTTGCCGGGTCCCGAGACTCGGGGCCGGCTGAGCGGCGCAGGGCGAGTATGGGACGCCGGAAGAAAGCAGCCAAGAGGTTGAGTAACCGAGCTTAGTTTATGTGTCGCTAATATTGCCGCTCTTCGAAGGGAAACAACGTCGGTGCCGAGCTCCAGTTCCCGGGCTGCTATTGACGATCCGGGCCGGGGGGCGCAGAGTTTCCCGGTCGAAACCCAGGCTGGGAGTGCATCATGCAGACTCCACCGGGCTACCGTCTAGTCGCCGACCTGCTTGGCATCGGCGGCTGATCCCAAAGTCCAAGATTGAATCGGGCTCAAGCCCGATCGCGAAGTGCAACTTCGCCGCTGGGCCTCCGCTAGACGCTTCGATGCGCACGGAGGCCCTTGCTTTGACCCTCATTCTCAACCCGCGCTCTTGCGCGCCAAGCCGTGATGGGGATGGCGGCGGTCGCCGCGCCGATTGGCCCGGCGTACATAGGTGATCATCGCCTCCGGATTTGCGCTCTTGGCTCTGAGGGCGGCGATCAGCGCATCTTCCGCCTCGATGGTCATCGTGTCAGCGCGCCGTCCTAGCCTCAGGCCGACGGTGTATTCCGTGATCATCCGAATGCTCCCTTCGGGCCAATGTGCAGCGAAGCGCCTTAGGGGGCCGCCGGCTTGAAATCGAAGAGATCCTGCACCGTCGATTCCACCTTCGGGTCGAACTTATGCGCGGCGGCGAGATCGGCCTCCGCCGCCGCCTGCTGGCCAAGCGCGGCCGCCGCGGTGGCTCGACCGAACAGCCAGATGGCCTGATCCGGCCGGGCCTTGAGGGCCGAGTCGAAATCGTCACGCGCCGCGGCGCTGTCGCCGGCCTTCAGATGGGCATAGCCCCGTGCGCCGAAGGCGCCGGAAAATGTGGGCATCAGCTTGAGGGCCGCGTCCTGGTCGGCGATCGCCTGGTCGAGGGATCCTTTGTAATAGTACGCGAGGCCGCGACCGCTATAGGCATAAGCCTGATCTGGGCTGATTCCGATCGCCGTGCTGTAGTCCTGGATCGCGTGGTCGAAATCGCGCTGGTCCGTATAGGCGGTGCCCCGCCGGCTGTAGGCCCAGGCCTGATCGGCCGGGGAGAGATTTCCCTGCAGCAGCCGGGTGCAGGCCGCGACCTCATCCGGCAATGGAGCCTGCTTTCGCCCGCTGCAGAGCGTCTTGTCGTCGAGCGCTGCAGTTGCCCCTGCCGTATCCCCGGTTGTCGCCGCTCCCGTATCGCCGGACGTGGCGCTGTCGGCGGTCGGCTGTCCCGCGCCGCTGCCCGCATCGGCGGCTGTTGCCGCGGCGCCGGCGGCAAGGTCGGGCGGCGCCGTCACATGCAGCCGGGCCATCAGGGCATCGATCTTCGGATCGGCGGCCCGCGCCGCGGCGATGTCCTGGCTGGCCGCGTCCATCTCGGCCTTGGCCGCATGGGCGGCCCCCCGACCATAGAGGCTCGGCGCGTCATGGGGCTTGGTGGCGAGGGCCGCGGTGTAATCGGCAATGGCGGCATCGCTCTCGCCGCCCCGGAAATGCGCATAGCCGCGATAGGCGCGCGCCGCGCCGTCTTTCGGCTGGAGCTTGAGCGCATGGTTGCAGTCGGCAAGCGCCGAGACGGCATTGCCCAGGATCGCTGCATGGAAGCAGCGCTCGCGATAGACCGCCTCGGCCTGGGTCGGGAAGAGCTGCAGGGTTTCCTTGTCGAGGGCCAGCGCCTGATCGGCCTGGCCCGCCACGGCCATCGCTTCCGCCAGGCGCAGCCGCGCCAGGACGCCCTTGGGATCGAGTTTGACCGCGGCCTGCAGATCCTGGAGGGCGTGGTCGTTGTCGCCGGCGAGGGAATAGGCGTAGCCGCGGCTGGCCAGTGTCCAGGCGTCCGTTGGCGTCAGCGCAAGGGCGGCGTCGAACTCCTGGATCGCTCGGCCGTAGTCGCGCTTGGCCAGGTAAATATGGCCGCGGGCGGCATGGGCATAGGCATTGTCGGGCACAAGGCGGAGCGCGGCATCGTAGTCGGCCAGCGCCCGATCGCTGTCGCCCTTGGCGTAGTAGGCGAAGCCGCGCAGGTTGTAGGCATTGGCCATGTTGGGATCGACCTTCAGCGCCTGGCTGCAATCCGCGATGGCGGCATCGAAACTGCGGCTGTTCTCCCGCGCCTGGCAGCGATTGGCATAGGCCCAGGCGATCATTGCGGGCGGATTGCCGGGGGCGCCGATGACGGCGCTGCAGGCCTTGATCCGCAGGGCACTGTCGGATGCGCGACCGCAGGCATCGAGATCGGGAGTCTGCGCCTTGGCCGCGGCCAAGGCGATCAGCCAGGTGAAGGCGGCCAAGGCCGCCAAGCGGCCGAAGCGCCGCAGCTTGGGTCGATGGGTCATCCGCCGATCATGCCATGAAGCCCCCCGCTCTCCTATGAAGAAGCGCGATGGCCTTGGCGCGGTTCCGGACCGGACTTCCTAAAAGAACGTCTTCACCGCATCGACGATATCGTAGCGGTCGTCGGCGACGTAGAGCACCTGCCATTTGTCGAAGGTGGTGCAGGGATGGGAAATGCCGAATGCGACGAGATCGCCGACGGCCAGCTCGCTCTCCACCGGGCAATCCAGGCAGCAATGCTGATCATAGAGCCCGGCGACGGCATGGCCGGCGCCGATCGCGACCGGGGCCTCATGCAGCCCGCGCCGATACCAGAGCAGGGGCACCGGCAGGCCGGCGTCGTGGGAGACATCGCGCCGTCCCATGGTCAGGATGGCGCGGCCCGGCTCCGGCCGCGATTGCAACTGGGTCCAGACCACGAGGGCGGGCAGCAGGTCGCCGGTCGGCAGGCCCCCATGATGATGACCGGGATGCCGGTCCTCGCGGGCCCGCATGGCGCGATAACTCTGCTCATAGGTCACGGAATCATGGGTCAGATAGCAGCCGCTGCGGGTGACGATCCGGACCTCCCCGCCGAGCTTGCAGCCGGCGAAGCGGGCGGCGACCCGGTCGTAGAAGGCGGAGCCTCCGGCCGAGAGAATGACAGGCCCTTGGGCAGCGAACAGACCTTCGTGGCCGATGGCCTCGGCCGCTGCGCAGATGGTATCGAGGAAGGCATCGACCGCTGCGGTTTCCTTCAGGACGCCTTCGAAGCCCTCGACCCCGGCGAGGGTCAGCCCCTCGCGCCGGGCTGCGCGCGCAATCTCCAGCGCCTGATCCAGGCTGCGGCAGCCCGTGCGGGCCCCGGCGATTCCCATCTCGAGCAGGAGCCTGAGGCGCGCCGGATGGCCGCTGCGCCGGCCCGCCGCGGCGATCCGCTCGATGCCGGCGAGGCTGTCGACCAGGCAATAGATCTCGAGCTGGGGCCGGCCTGCCAGCTCGCCGAAGATGACGTCGAGCTCGCCCGCCCCGATCAGCTCATTGGCGATCAGCAGGCGGTCGAAGCCGAAGCGCCGGCAGACCATGAGCTGCTGCAGGGTGGCGACGGTGATGGCCCAGGCGCCGTCCTCGATCTGCCGGCGGAACAGCTGGGGCGCCATGGTCGTCTTGCCATGGGGGGCGATGGACAGCTTGTTGGTCTCGATGAAGGCGCGCATCCAGCGGCTGTTATGCTCCAGGGCCGAGCGGCTGAGCACCGCCAAGGGAAAGGGCAGATCGCCGCGCAGCAGGTTCCAACCCTGCCGCCCGACGGCGCCCAGCTCGATCTTCCCCGCTTGGGGCGGGATGCCTTTGGTGGCGGCGGTCAGGGTGTGAGCCGCCAGCGCATCGAAGGCGTCGCTCTTGGGATCGGTGGCGAGGTTCATTCAAGAATCCTCCTTGAAAATGCAGCGCATTAGTTCTTGCCGTCCGGATGCATGGGCGGCATGGCCGGCTGCTCCGGCGGCGGGGTCGCGGCAGTCTTGCTTGTATCGATATGGATGCGGCAGGCATCGTCGACCCGGGCATATTCCGCATCCGTATCGACCTTGTCCTGGGCCGCTTCGATCAAATCGTACATATGGAGGATAGTCGGCTTGATCGCCGATTTCAGCGCCGTTTTGAGTTGCCGGCCCGCATCCTCGGCATCCGCCGCCTCGATGGGTCCATAGGAGGCGACGAAGGTTTTCAGCGAGGACGTCACGGTGGCCAGATTGTCGGTCACGATGGCGTTGTCGACGGCGACATGCTTGTACTCATGCTCCCGGATCTCCTTGTACATGCAGCTCTGCTCCGGGACCTCGCGGGCGATCTGCACCAGGCGGCGGCTATAGCCGAATTGGAGATTGAGGGAGCTCAGATAGAAGCAGTTGTGCCCGGCATGGGCGACGCTCTTGAACGACGGTTCGAATTCATAGCCGAGCGTCGAGCTGGAAACGCCCATCGCATCCTCCGTCGGCTTCAGCTTGCGCCTCAGATTCTCCTTCGAAAGATCGTGGTAGGAGGTCGTGTGGTCCTCCGGCGGCGGGGGCAGGAGCGCTGTCACATTCACGCTCGCCGGCTGGCGGGCTGCCGGGCAGCTGCCGGCCTCGGCCCGCATCGCCATGCCCAGCATCGACATGCACAAGATCGAGATGGCAAGGAATGCGTGCCGCAGATTCATTTCAATCGGCATACCACGGATCATCGCTGTAGAAGGGGCCGGGTTTCGTATGGAGCTGCTCATATTTGCAGAGCTGCGGCTCGCCGCCCAGGGCTATGGACTCCCCGGCACGGAAGACCCATTCGCCGCGGTCGGAATTGGCGGCCTTGACATAGCTGGAGAGCGCGAAGGCGCGATCCTTGTCCGAACGGTTGATGTTCGAGCCGTGAACCGTGAGCAGGCTCCATATCACCAGATCGCCGGGCTCGAGCTCGATATCGACGATTGTCCCGGGATCGAGGCCGGCGGCGCTCAGCGTGCCATCCTCCGTCACCCCCTTCATCAACGGCCCGTCATCGGAGAGCCCCAGATATCCCAGCTTGTGGCTCCGCGGCATGATCCTGAGGCAGCCGTTCTCTCGGGTCGCGGGATCTATGGCGAGGCCGGTGGTGA
>DATHQQ010000454.1:0-3709 GCA_035482595.1 Verrucomicrobiia bacterium | reverse complement strand
TGATGCCGGAGATGGCCGTCATCGCCCCGCAGAGCACATAGGCCATGAACAGGGAGAAGCGGGTGTTGATGCCCGAGAGGGCCGAGGCCTTGAGATTGCCGCCGACCGCATAGAGATAGCGCCCCATGCGCGTCCAGTTCAGCAGCACATAGAGAAAGACGATCAGCGCCACGGTGACGAAGATCGGCGCGGGGATTCCGAGCCACTGGCCGAAGCCCAGTACCTTGCCGAATTCCTGCGGCATGCCATAGACCGGGACACCGCCGGTGAGGAACAGCGCGATGCCGAAGCCGATGGAGGCCATGCCCAGGGTCATCATGAAGGGCGAGACGCCCAAGGCAGCCACGCCGATGCCGTTGATAATGCCGATGGCGACCCCCGCCCCGACGCCGGCGAGCATGCCGAGGGCGATCGACAGCAGGACGGCATCGGGATAGGCCGTATAGAGCGCGGTCATCGCCATGGCGCCGACCACAGAGGTGATCGCGATGATGGTGCCGACCGAGAGATCGAAGCCCCCGGTCAGCAGCGCCAGCATCTGGCCCATGGCCACCATGGTCAGATAGCTCGACTGTCGCACGACATTGATCAGGTTCCCCCAGGCGAGGAACCGGCTCGACATCAAGGCGAAGACGACCACCGCGATCAGCAGCAGGAAGGGCAGCACGCCCAGCTGCACGAAGACGTGGGCCAGCCAGAGCAGGGGCGAGCGGCGCGGGGGCTGGCCGTCGGAAGCGGCGGTCATTACGCCGCCTCCCGCTCGAAGAAGCAGCGCAGGACCTTGTCCTCGGTGATCTCCTCGCCGACGAGCTCGGCGCGCAGCTGGCCGCGATACATGACATAGGCGCGATGGGTCAGATGCAGGATCTCCGGCAGATCGGAGGAGATCAGCAGGATTCCCGCCCCCGCCTCGCAGAGATCGCGGATGAATTGATAGATCGCCACCCTCGTGCCGACATCGACGCCCACGGTCGGCTCATCGAAGACGAACAGCCTGACCTCTCGCGACAGGGCCTTGGCCAGCAGGACCTTCTGCTGATTGCCGCCGGAGAAATGCTCCAACGGCCGCTCGAGATTGAGCGGCTGGAGATTGAGGCGCCGCGCGAGATTCAGCGTCTCGGCCCGCTCCGCCGGGCGATTGAGGAAGAGGCCGTTGGAGAAGGGCGCGAGTCCCAGGGACGGCAGGGCGATATTCTCGCGGCCGCCCCGCATCATCACCAGCCCCTCGCTGCGCCGGTCCGGGGGCACATAGAAGAAGCCCCGGTCGAGCATGGCACGGGGCTTGCGGCCGGTGACATCCTCGCCCCGGAAGGCGACCCTTCCGGCGCTCAGCTTCTCCACGCCGAAACAGGCGCGGGCGACCTCCGATTTGCCGGACCCGACGAGCCCCGCCAGCCCCACCACCTCGCCGGCGCGGACCTGCAGTGAAACCTCAGAGACGGTACCGTTCGCCGTCGAGAGATCCTGGACGTCCAGCAGGGTTTCGCCGGGATTGCTGCGGATCTCAGGGAAGATCTGGGCGATCACCCGGCCTGTCATCAACTCGACAAGCCTGGTCTCCGACACCTCCTCCACTCCGAGGGTCGCCACATGCCGCCCGTCCCGCAGCACCGTGACGCGGTCGCCGATCCGCTTGATCTCGGCCATGCGGTGGGTGATGTAGATGATGCCCACGCCCTGGCGCTTGGCCTGCTGGATCAGCCCGAACAGGCGCTCGGTTTCCCGCTCGGTCAAGGAGGCCGTGGGCTCGTCGAGGACGAGGACCGAGAGCTCGGCCCGGAAGGCCTTGGCGATCTCCACCATCTGCTGCTCGGCGCGGGAGAGATAGGCCACCCGCATCCGCGGCTTCAGGGGAAATCCGAGGCGCTCGATGATCTCGCACGCCTTGGCATGCATGGCGCGCTTGTCGAGCAGGCCCAATTTCGTCCGGGACTCGATCAGCTCGGCGCCGAGGAACAGATTCTCCTCCACGGTGAGCTGGGGCACGAGGGAGAACTCCTGGAAAACGGCGCTGATGCCGAGCTGGCGGGCCTGATGCACCGAGGCCAGATCGATTGGCTCGCCCCGGAACCGGATGCGGCCCTGGCTCGGGCGATGGACCCCCGCGACCAGAGAGATCAGGGTCGATTTGCCGGCGCCATTCTCGCCGAACAGCACATGGACCTCGCCCGCGCAGAGATCGAAATCGACGCCGTCGAGGGCGACGACCCCGGGGAAATGCTTCGAGACGCCGTCGAGGCGGAGCAGGGCCGGAACGCCCGCCGTGTCAGGCGTTCCGGCCGCATCCGCATGTGCTGCATTCACGGTCACGATCGATGCGTGAGTTCCCTACTCCGCGTTGCCCTACTCCACGTTGAACGTCGGCTGGAAATCGTCCGGCGCCAGCGAGGAGGCCTTGTCGAAATCGTTCACGTTCTTGCTGTCGATGACGTAAAGCGCCGGGCCCACATGCTTCTCATAGGGCTTGTTCTCGAGGATGCGCACGACCTGATCGATGGCGATCCGGCCCTGGAGCACCGCGGAATCGGTGGGTGCGGCGAGGATCGTGCCGTCCTTGATGCCCTGATAGACCGGCGGGGTGAAGTAATAAGCCAGCACCTTGATCTTGTCCTGGAGTCCCTTGTCCTTCAGCAGGCCGACAGCCGCCTCGGCGGTGGGCGACGTGCCGACGATATATTGAATATCGGGGTTCGCCTCGAGCACGTCCTCGATCAGCTTCAGCTGCACTTCCTTGCCGGTATCGCCGTATTTGGTGGCGACGACATCGATATCGCCCGCCTTCACCGCATCGAGAAAGCCGGTATTGCCGGCCTCGACCCAGCCGGCGCCCGGCGGGCCCGGGAACCAGGCGACCTTGACCGTGCCGCTGCCCTTGGGATGCAGCTTGGCAAGATATTCGCCGGTCTTGGAGCCCATCTCGCCGAAGGAGACGAGGGATTTGGCCGAGATATCGTGCGAGGACATGCCGTTGATCACGTCGATCACCGGAACGCCCTTGCCCTTGACCTCGGAGACGAGATTGTTCAGCCCGTCATAGGAGATGGCGCCGATAACCACCCCTTGCGCGCCCGCCGCGACGCAATCCTCGATCTGGGAGATCTGCTTGGCGAGATTGGTGTAGCCGCCGGCCTCCACCAGCTGCATCTTCACGCCCTCATCCTTGGATTGCTGAACGACGCCGTAGTCGACGGCCATCCAATAGGCGTCCTTCATATGCGGGAAGGACACGCAGATCTGCCAGGGCTTCGACGCCTTCTCGAGCGGCGTGTATTCGATGTCCTTGCGCGGGCTCGCCATGTTGAAGGGCGGGTCCCAGACCTGAACCTTGGCCGGGTACCATTCGCCGGCGAAGCCGGGTGCGACCATGAGCGCGGTCGTCGCGAGAGCGCACGCCGCCATGACTCGAAGCGATCTGCCTGAGCTTGCCATGCCAATCTCCCTGTATCGGGGCGGCCAGGCCGAGACGGCCGGCGCGCCATTGCTTTCTGTTGTCAGCCGCCATCGTCCACCGGCGCATCCATCGCCGACGGGCGATTGGTGAAAGGAACTTTCACTTAACGGCCGGTCATTGTAAATTTAGAAAATGGCGCTCGGCATTATCGGAAATTTCGATGGCTCTTTCTCTTCGGCAGATCCAATATTTCATCGCCTCGGCGGAGGCCGGGAAGCTCTCCTTGGCCGCGTCCCAGCTCGGCGTCTCGCAATCCGC
>DATHQQ010000453.1:0-2239 GCA_035482595.1 Verrucomicrobiia bacterium | reverse complement strand
GAAGCCGACCGCATCGGCGAGGAGGGCATGGGCTTCCGCTATCTCCTGGAGAGCCTCAACCCCGAGCGCATCCTGATCGGCGCCGAGGCCATCGGCATCGGCCGTGCCGCACTGCGCCGGGCGACCCAATATGCCAAGGAGCGGGTCGTCTTCGGCCGGCCCATCGGCCAGAACCAGGCGATCCAGCATCCTTTGGCCGAGAGCTGGATGGAGCTGGAGGCGGCCAACCTCATGATGTTGAAGGCTGCCCGGCTCTACGATTCCGGCCGGCCTTGCGGCGCCGAGGCGAATGCCGCCAAATATCTGGGCGCCGAGGCGGGGTTCAACGCCTGCACCCGGGCGGTCATGACCCACGGCGGCTATGGCTATGCCAAGGAATTTCATGTCGAACGCTACCTGCGCGAGGTCCTGATCGCGCGGCTGGCGCCCGTCAGCCGCGAGCTGATTCTTTGCTATATCGCCGAGCGGGAGCTTGGGCTACCCAAGTCCTATTGACCAGACAGGGAGCTCATCGATGCGTTTGAAGGACAAGGTCGCCGTCATCACCGGGGCGGCGCAGGGCATCGGCTTGGCTTGCGCCGAGCGCTTCCAGGCGGAAGGCGCGAAGCTGATGCTCTCCGACATCAACGAGACGGTGGGGCGCGCCGCCGCCGAGCGGCTGGGGGCGCCCTTCGTCCGCTGCGATGCCGGGGTGAAGAGCGATGTCGATGCCCTGATATCGGGCGCGGTGGAGAGCCATGGCCGCATCGACATCATGCTCTCCAATGCCGGCATCACCCATGGCGCCGAATTCCTCGATGTGACGGAGGAGGATTTCGACCGCGTCATCCGCACCAATATGAAATCCGTCTTCCTCTGCGGCCAGGCGGCGGCGCGCCAGATGGTGGCCCAGGGTGGCGGCGGGGTGGTGATCAACATGTCCTCGGTCAATGCCATCCTCGTGATCCCCAACCAGGTGGCCTATGCCGCCTCCAAGGGCGGTATCAATCAGTTGACCAAAGCAATGGCCGTGTCGCTGGCGCCCCATGACATCCGCGTCGTCGCCATCGGCCCCGGCACAATCCTGACCGATCTGGCGCGCAACGCCGTGCTGAAGGACGCGGCCGCCTATCGCAAGATCCTGTCGCGCACCCCCATCGGGCGCTGCGGCGAGGCCTCGGAAGTCGCGGCGGTGGCGGCCTTCCTCGCCAGCGAGGATGCCTCCTACATCACCGGTCAGACGATCTATCCCGATGGCGGGCGGCTGGTCCTGAACTACACCGTGCCGGTGGCGGAGGATTGATGGGGGTGCATGAAGCTCGTCCCATGGGCCGCGTCTGCGGTCACCCCCACCCCATCCCTCCCCCCTCAAGGCGCAGGCCTGTCGGCCTGCAGGGGGAGGGGGCAGAAAAGGGTGGTGTCCTTGGGGAGGGAATGACGAAAAGTAAGGAATCGCCATGCCGCTGATGTCCGGCAAGCGCGCTTTTCTGGAGCTGCTGCGCCAGGAAGGCGTCGAGGTGATCTTCGGCAATCCCGGCACCACCGAGCTGCCGCTGATGGACGCCCTCGCGGTCGAGACCTCGCCGCGCTATGTGCTGGGGCTGCAGGAGGGCGCTGTCATGGCCATGGCCGGAGGCTATGCCCAGGCTGCGGGGCGCCTCGCCGCGGTCAACATCCATGTGGCGCCCGGCTTGGGCAATGCCATGGGCATGCTCTATGACGCCCAGAAGGCCGGCGCGCCGCTCATCGTCACGGCGGGCCAGCATGACCAGAGCTTCGCGCTGACCGAGCCGATTCTCTGGGCCGAGCTGCCGGAGATCGCACGGCCCTTCGTCAAATGGGCTGCCGAGGTGCGCCGCCTCACCGATCTGCCGCGCCTCGTCCACCGCGCCGCCAAGACGGCGCTGGCCCCGCCGACAGGCCCGGTCTTCCTCTCCATCCCGGCGGATATCCTGAATGCGGAGGAAGAGATCGATCTCGGCCGGCCGACCCGAATCGCGCCTCGCCTCAGGGGCGACAAGGCGGCGATCGAGGCGGCAGCGCAGCTGCTGGCGGCGGCCGAGCGCCCGGCGATCCTGGCGGGGGATGGCGTGGCCCGGAGCGATGCGCTGGCCGAGCTGGTCCGGCTCGCCGAGGCGATCGCCGCCCCTGTCTATCTCGAAGGCATGGACAATACCGCCCCCTTTCCCAGCAGCCACCCGCTTTTCCGCGGGCCCATCACGCGTCTGGCGCCCCAGATCCGCAAGATACTGGATCAATT
>DATHQQ010000452.1:0-8259 GCA_035482595.1 Verrucomicrobiia bacterium | reverse complement strand
GCGGGATAGACGACGCCGCCGAAATAGCGGTCGCTGCCGATCTCGCGCCGCTGATCCTCCCGCGGCACGACGAAGACCTCGACCTCCAGCCCCTTGGGCTGATGGGTGGCGGCCTTCGCCAGGGTCTCGAAGGCGGCGGCGTTATGGGCGGCGTGGAAGCGGCCGACCCGCTCCCAATCGCAGTCGATCTGCTCGCGCTGGATAAAATCGCCGATCCATTCCAGGGCGTTGATGCCTTCGCGGCGGATGCGAAAGGCGGTATCGCGGCCGTGCAGCGCCTCGAGCTCCTCGAAGCCCGGCTTCAGCGAGGTCGAGACCTGGCCGCCGTTGCGGGTCGAGCAGCCCCAGCCGGCATCCTGGGAATCGAGCACCACCACCTGGCGGCCGCCGCGGGCGAGCTCGATGGCGGCAGTGAGGCCCGTATAGCCGCTGCCGACGATGGCGACATCGGCGCGGGCGGGGGGTGCGACCGGCGGCAGATCGGGGCGCGGCGCGGCTTCCCACCAATAGGGCTTGTCCTGATAACCGTCCGCGAAAATGCTCTCCCCCATGCCGACCCATGATGGCGGAAAGGCGATTGTTCCGCCAGCCTCGCGGGGTGACTTCCGCCGCAAGTCGAATCAGCTCATGACAAATCAAATCACGGGGGTCAGCGATCCTCCAGCCGCGCGATCGCCCGCCAGCCGATATCGCGGCGGCAAAATCCCTCCGGCCAGTCGATCGCATCGACGGCGCGATAGGCGCGCTCGCGGGCCTCGGCGACATCCTTGCCCAGCGCGCTCACCCCCAGCACCCTGCCGCCGTCGGCCAGCAGCCTGCCATCCTCGGCGCGGCGGGTGCCGGCGTGGAAGACCTTCGCCTCCGCCATCTCCGCCACCTGATCGAGGCCCCTGATCTCCGTCCCCTTCTTGTAGGGGCCGGGATAGCCCTCGGCGGCCATGACCACGGTCAGTGCCGCCTTGGGGTGCCAGCGCAGCTGGAACTTGTCCAGAGCGCCGTCTGCCGCGGCGAGGAGGGCGGGCAGCAGATCCGACATGAGGCGCAGGCACATCACCTGGCATTCGGGGTCGCCGAAGCGGGCGTTGTACTCCAGCAGCTTGGGGCCCGCCTTGGTCAGCATCAGCCCGGCGTAGAGCACGCCCTTGAAGGGCCGCCCCGCCGCCGCCATGGCAGCCACCGTCGGCTGGATGATGGCGCCCATGATCTCCGCCTCCAGCACCGCCGTGGCGGCCGGGGCCGGGGAATAGGCGCCCATGCCGCCGGTGTTGGGGCCGGTGTCGCCCTCGCCGGCGCGCTTGTGATCCTGGGCGGAGGCCAGCGGGAGCGCGGTCTTGCCGTCCACCAGAGCGTGGAAGCTGAGCTCCTCGCCTTCCAGGAATTCCTCGATCACCAGCTCCGCCCCGGCATCGCCGAAGACCCGGTCGGCCATCATGCTGTCGATGGCCGCCGTCGCCTCGGCAAGTGTCTCGGCGATCACCACCCCCTTGCCGGCGGCGAGCCCATCGGCCTTGACGACCACGGGCAAGGGATGGCCGGCGACATAGGCCTTGGCCGGGCCGGGCTCGGTGAAGCGGGCATAGGCGGCGGTGGAGATCTGGTGCTTCGCGCAGAGATCCTTCATGAACCCCTTGGAGCCTTCCAGGGCGGCGGCCGCGGCGGTGGGGCCGAAGGCCTTGATGCCCGCCTCCGCCAGGCGGTCGACGAGGCCCAGGACCAGGGGCGCCTCGGGGCCGACGACGACGAAGTCGATCTTCTGCTCGACGGCGAAGCCCGTCAGCCGCTCGATATTGTCGGCCGCGATGGGCACGCATTCGGCCTCTTCGGCGATCCCGGCATTGCCCGGGGCGCAGAAAAGCTTGGTCGTGAGCGGCGAGGCGGCGATCGCCCAGCACAGCGCATGCTCCCGGCCGCCCGAGCCCACCACCAATATCCGCATGCCTGCCTTCTCCTGAGCGCGACCCCCCTCGGATTGCGCGAATCGCGCGGCAGCATAAGATGCCGGCAGGATGGCCGACAACAGCAGCAATCTCCCCGAGTACACCGTCAGCGAGATCAGCGTCGCGGTGAAGCGCACCTTGGAGGGCGCCTTCGAGCGGGTGCGGGTGCGGGGCGAGATCAGCGGCTTCAAGCGCGCCAGCTCCGGCCACCTCTATTTCGCCCTGAAGGACGCCGAGGCGAAGCTGGATGCCGTCTGCTGGCGCACCACCGCGGGCCGCCTTGCGGTCGCCCCGGAGGACGGGCTGGAGGTCATCGCCATCGGGCGGGTCTCCGGCTATCCCGGCCGCTCCTCCTATCAGCTCGTGGTCGAGAGCCTGGAGCTGGCGGGAGAAGGCGCGCTGCTGAAGCTGCTGGAGGAGCGGCGCAAGAAACTGGCGGGCGAGGGACTTTTCGATGCGGCGCGCAAGCGCCCACTTCCCTTCCTGCCGGAGGTGATCGGCGTCATCACCTCGCCCACCGGGGCGGTGATCCGCGACATCCTGCATCGCCTGGCCGACCGCTTCCCGCGCCGGGTGCTGCTCTGGCCGGTGCTGGTCCAGGGCGAGGGGGCGAAGGATCAGATCGCCGCCGCCATCGCCGGGTTCAACGCCATGCTCCCGGGCGGGCGCCTGCCGCGCCCCGACCTCCTGATCGTCGCCCGGGGCGGCGGCAGCCTGGAGGATCTCTGGGCCTTCAACGAGGAGATCGTGGTGCGCGCCGCGGCGGCGAGCACCATCCCGCTGATCTCCGCCGTCGGCCATGAGACCGATACCACGCTCATCGATCATGCCTCGGACCGGCGGGCGCCGACGCCCACGGCCGCCGCCGAGATGGCGGTGCCGGTGCGCGCCGAGCTGCTGGCCGACGTCATGCAGGATGGTGCGCGCCTCGGCCGTGCGATGGCCCGGATCACCGATGAGGCGCGGCTGCGCCTCGAAGGCCTCGGCCGCGGCCTGCCGCGCCCAGCCCAGCTCATCGCCGAGCGCATCCAGACCCTGGACGGCTGCGTGGAGCGGCTGCTCCATGCCCGCATCGGCTATTTCCAGCGGCGGCAGGAGCTGCTGGCCCGCCTCTTCGCGGCCCTCCCTACCCCGCGCCAGCAGATGGAGACCCATCGTCTGGCCGTGGTCCATGCCGGCGAGCGGCTGGCAGCGGGGATGCGGGGCATGATGCGCGAGAAGGGGCAGGGCCTGGCCCTGGTGCGCCTGGAGGGGCGGCTCCTGAGCGATTTGCTCACTCGGCTGCGGGACAGGTTCGAGGCGCTGGCGCGGTTACTCACGAGCCTCTCCTATGAGCAGGTGCTGGCCCGCGGCTTCGCGCTGGTGCGCGACAGCGGCGGCAATCCTTTGGTGCGCGCCGCGGCGGTCGAGCCGGGCAGCGCCCTCAGCATCGAATTCGCCGATGGCAGGGTGGGCGCCACCGCCGACGGCGGCCCGCCGGAGCGTGCGAGGCCTGCGGGCGCCGGAGGCGGATTGCCGGAGAGAGCGAGGCCCGTCGGCGCGAAGCGCCGCGCCGCGCCGAAGGAACAAGGAAGTCTCTGGTAGCGGTCGCAACCGGCCCACCATGTCATCGACCCCCATGTCTCAGAAAGGGATCACGGAATGACGAAGGAATTGAATGTCCTGCCGCGCGACGCCGTCCGCGCCGCGCTGCTGGGCCGGGTCTGGCTGCCGGGGGTGGGGCCGGCGGTGATCGCGGTGCGCCAGGGCAAGGCCATCGACATCTCGGATAAATTTCCGCTCAGCGCCTTGCTGCTCAACGAGGCCGAGCCGGCCAAGGCGCTCGCCACGGCCGCCGCAAAGGGGCGCGATCTCGGCCCCATCGCCGCCATCATCGACAATAGCGAGGAGGCCCGTCGCGACGAGGCGGAGCCCTTCCTGTTGGCGCCCGTTGATCTTCAGGCCATCAAGGCCTGCGGCGTCACCTTCGCGGCCAGCCTGCTCGAGCGCGTGATCGAGGAGCGCACCAAGGGCGATCCGCGGGCCGCCGATGCGATCCGCAACAAGCTGATGGCCGAGCTTGGCCTCGATCTCACCGCCATCAAGCCGGGCTCCGAAGCCGCGCGCAAGGCCAAGGAGATGCTGACGGCCCGCGGCCTCTGGTCGCAATATCTCGAGGTCGGCATCGGGCCCGATGCGGAGGTCTTCACCAAATCCCAGCCCATGTCGGCGCTGGGCCATGGTGCCACGGTCGGCATCCATCCGGCCTCGCAATGGAGCAATCCCGAGCCCGAGGTCGTGCTGGTGGTGAATGCCGGCGGCCACCTCGTGGGCGCCACTTTGGGCAATGACGTCAATCTGCGCGATTTCGAGGGCCGCAGCGCGCTGCTGCTGGGCCGTGGCAAGGACAACAACGGTTCCTGCTCCATCGGCCCCTTCATCCGTCTGATCGACAAAAGCTTCGGCCTCGAGGATATCCGCAAGGCCGATCTCGCCTTGGAGATCGCCGGCGCCGACGGCTTCCGGCTCGAGGCCGTCAGCTCGATGTCGCGCATCAGCCGCGACCCGCTGGATCTCATCGCCCAGACCATGGGCAACACCCATCAATATCCGGACGGGATGGTGCTCTTCACGGGCACAATGTTCGCGCCGACCAAGGACCGCGACCGCCCCGGCGAGGGCTTCACCCACAAGCCCGGCGACCGCGTCGCCATCTCCAGCGACAAGCTCGGCACCTTGGCCAACACCGTCCACCATGCCGATCGCATCGCGCCCTGGGACTTCGGCATCATCGCCCTGATGCGCAATCTCGCCAGCCGGCAGCTCCTGCCGCACTGATCCTCTGGCCCGTTCCCCTCTGCCCTTTCAAGGGGCGAGGGGGATCAAAGGCGCCGGCTTTCTATTGCGCCAAGATTCATCAATTCGCGCTAGCCGCCGTGAAGCCGGACGAAGCCGCCCGTCCCACATCCATCCCGTCGAAAGAGGGGGCGCCGCCAACCGGTCGTCCCGGATCAACAGCCCGAATCAACAGCCCGAATCAACAGACGGAGTCCCCATGCAGATCTCTTCACGGCGAAGCTTCCATCTTCTTGTCATGTCTGCCGTTCTGGGCGCGGCCCTGGCGGCTGTTCCCACGGGCATCGATCGCGGACAGCTCTTCGGTGCCGCCCAGGCCTTCGCGGCGGGCCGCCCGGATGGCGGCGGCGGGAATGCGGGGCAAGGCAGCCACACCGGCGGCGGCCAGGACAGCGGACACGAAGGCAACGGCTGTTCGCGCAACTGCAACTGACATCGCTCCTCGGGGTCTGAGATCCCGGGGATCCGGATACCCGGGGATATGAGCGCCCCGGGTATCTATCGGCCTAACAGCCAATGGGTGGGTAGACGACAAGCCCTTGCCCGGCGTTGCTTTTCGGGCTCCCGGGCAGCCGGCGGATCACCGAAGACTGCAGCCGGCCGGCGTTTCGAATTCGCCTCACGGTTTTTCGCATTTGCCGCAAATTCCACAAGCCCGGGACAAGGAACTCGGGGCGTTCGGGGGGCAGATCACCAGATGGGAGGAGGATCGGAGTAGAGGAGACGACAGCTCCATGGATCTTGCCCTTTCAACCCCTTCGCCAGGCGCCATCGGGGTTGCCCTTCCGCTCCTTCTCGCGGCCTCGCTGGTCGGCAGCAAGAGCGGCGCCGTGGCCGGATACGCCTTCTACCGCCTCTCCGATCCAACCGACCGCCCAGAACGCCATCGCCTATCTGGCGCGCTGAAGCAGTAGCGCCGCCGCGCCGCCCCCTCTGAAAGGACAAACCATGCCTCACCAAGCCTCTCTCCTCGACAACCACATGGAATATGCCGAGATCGCGGGCACGTCGCTGAAACCCTCGCGGGTCGCGCTGGGTACCTGGGCCATCGGCGGCTGGATGTGGGGCGGCACCGACGAAAGCCAGTCGATCGCCACGATTCGCGCGGCGGTGGAACGCGGGATCAATCTCATCGATACGGCACCCGCTTATGGCTTCGGCCGGTCCGAGGAGATCGTCGGCAAGGCCATCGCGGAAGGCAAGCTGCGTTCCCATGTTCTTCTCGCGACCAAGGTCGGGCTGGAGTGGCGCGACGGGCAGGTCTTCCGCAATGCCAGCCGCGGGCGCATCCGCCAGGAGATCGAGGATTCCCTGCGCCGGCTTCGCACCGACGTCATCGATGTCTATCAGGTGCATTGGCCCGATCCGACGGTGCCGATCGAAGAGACCGCCGAGGCGATGGCCGCGCTGCTGAAGCAGGGGAAGATCCGCGCCATCGGCGTCAGCAATTTCTCCGTGGCGCAGATGAACCGGTTCCGCAAGATCGCCCCGCTGCATGTGGTGCAGCCGCCCTACAACCTGTTCGAGCGCGGCATCGAAGCCGGCGTCTTGCCCTATTGCCGCCGCAACAACATCGCGACCTTCGGCTACGGGGCCTTGTGCCGAGGGCTCCTCTCGGGCCGGATGCGCGACGAGACCCGCTTCGAGGGCGACGATCTGCGCCGCCAGGATCCGAAGTTCCGGCAGCCTCACTTCGGCCACTATCTCGACGCCGTCGCGCGGCTGGATCAGCTCGCCAAGCAGCGCTATGGCAAGCGCGTCATCCATCTCGCTTTGCGCTGGATCCTGGACCAGGGCATCACCGCGGCGCTCTGGGGTGCGCGAACCCCCGATCAATTGCAGCCGGTGGCGGGGGTCGGGGGCTGGTCGCTCGACGCCGGCGTCAAGGCGGAGATCGACCGCATCCTGAAAGAGCTGATCGCCGATCCGGTGGGGCCTGAGTTCATGGCCCCCGGCACGCGTCCGCAGCTCCAGGCCGGCTGACCCGCGACTGCCAGGTCTCCGAGGGGCCGACCCATGGGCATCGTCCGCTTCGCGCTCAAGTTTCCGCACACCTTCTATGTGATGGCGCTGGCGATCCTGTTTCTCGGCATCAGCGCGTCGGCCACCGCGCCCAAGGATATCTTCCCGGCGATCAATATCCCGGTCGTCACGGTCATCTGGCAATATTCGAACCTGACCCCGCGGGAGGTGGACACGCGGGTCACGACCTATAGCGAATATTCCATCAGCTCCAACGTCAACGACATCCGCACCATGGAGGCCCAGACCCTCGAGGGCATCTCCGTCATCAAGATCTTCTTCCAGCCGAATGTGAACATCGACCTGGCCATCGCCCAGATCGTCTCGGCAAGCAATGCCATCCGGGCGCTCATGCCGGCGGGCATCCAACCGCCGGTCATCGTGCAGTACAACGCCTCCAGCGTGCCGGTGCTGCAGCTCAGCCTCAGCTCCGACCGGATGAACGAGCAGCAGCTCTACGACTACGGGATCTATCGGCTGCGCCAGGCCCTGGCCCCGATCCAGGGCATCACGCTGCCCACGCCCTACGGCGGCAAATACCGCCAGATCATGGTCGATCTCGACCCCGCGGCCCTCCAGGCCAACGGCATCACGCCCGACGACGTCGTCAATGCCGTCAATGCCCAAAGCCTGACCCTGCCTTCGGGTGACGCCAAGATGGGCGACCGGCAATATATCGTCGCCATCGACGCCACCACCCCGACTCTGGGCTCCCTCGACCAGGTGCCGATCAAGCAGGTCGGCCCCACCACGATCCGGCTTCGCGACGTGGCCCATGTGCGCGACGGCTGGGCCGTTCAGCAGAACGTCGTGCGCGCAGACGGCCGGCGGGCCGTGCTGCTGACGATCATCAAGAACGGCGACGCCTCGACTCTGGACGTGGTGAACCGGGTCAAGGCCGCGATGAAGGACATCCTGGCGGCGGCACCTCCGGGCATGAAGATCAGCCTGCTCTTCGACCAGTCGATCTTCGTGAGCCAGGCGATCAGCAGCGTGCTGCGGGAGGCCGCGATCGCCGCCGGGCTCACGGCCCTGATGATCCTGCTCTTCCTCGGCTCCTGGCGCTCCACTCTGATCGTGATGGTCTCGATCCCGCTTTCGATCCTCACCTCCATCGCGGTGCTGTCGGCCCTGGGGCAGACCATCAACACCATGACCTTGGGCGGCCTGGCGCTAGCCGTCGGCATCTTGGTCGACGATTCCACGGTGGCCATCGAGAACACGCACCGTCTGTTCGAGGAGAAGATGGCCTTCGACGAGGCGGTCCTCCATGGCTCCGCCGAGATCGCGCTGCCGACCCTGGTCTCGACCTTGGCGATCTGCAGCGTCTTCGTCTCCGTCTTCTTCCTGCAAGGGCCGGCGCGCTACCTCTTCGGACCTCTCGGCATGGCCGTGGTCTTCGCCATGGTCGCCTCCTATGTGATCTCCCGCACCTTGACCCCCGTCATCATCCGCCTGCTGCTGC
>DATHQQ010000451.1:0-9279 GCA_035482595.1 Verrucomicrobiia bacterium | reverse complement strand
CTCAGCTATCCCCCCTACAACATCGAGCAGACGGGCGAGGATTCCTATCGCATCGTCATGGCGGTGGCGGGCTTCGGCGATAGCGATCTGACGCTGACCCAGCAGGGCAACTCGCTGCTCATCTCGGGCAAGCATGAGAAGCCGGCCGAGGAGAAGAAGTACCTCTATCGCGGCATCGCCGGCCGCGCCTTCGAGCGTCGTTTCGAGCTCGCCGACCATATCAAGGTCGTCGGCGCGAAGCTGACCAACGGCCTGCTCAATGTCGAGCTCGCCCGCGAAGTGCCCGAGGCGATGAAGCCGCGGTCGATCAAGATCGGCAACGGCGTGGAGAGCAAGGTCCTCGAGGGCAAGGCCGCCTAACCGGCGACTTCTCCGAAGCGGCCGCACGACAAGGGCCGGAGGGCGAAAGCTCTCCGGCCCTTTTTCATGCGGCCAGCCCGTCGCCGCGCAAAACCGCCGACATCCCACCGCATCCGGCCCGGGCGTTTTCCTGGACATCCGCGACCGGTCGCGAAACACTTCCCCCGCGTCCGCCACCCATCATCTCATCAAGCTGAAGGGGCACCGGCATGCTTGGCAAAATCGCACCCTCCGTCGTGATCCCCTGGCTCTTCAGCTTGGCGACGATCGGCGTCGGAATCTGGCAGTTCGCGGACAGCAGCGCGCAGGCCAATCGGGAGCCGTTTCTGAAGCAGCAGCTCGATGTCTCCTTCGAAGCCAGCCGCACGGTGGCGCAGCTCGCCAATGAGACCGATCCGGTGGAATGGGAGAAGGCCCGCAAGACCTTCTGGCAGCTCTATTGGGGGCCGCTGGTGATCGTGGAAAATCAGGAAGTCGAACTCGCCATGGGCAATGTCAAGACGAAGCTGGAGGCGGCCGTGCCGAAACTTCCCGTCCAGCCGGTGCAGCTGCCGCTGAAAATGCTGGATGCCGACTCCCGCGAACTCGCCTGCGCGGTCCGCCGCCTGATCCTGGCGAGCTGGCGCGTCGCCCTGCCGCCCCTCAAATATCTCTGCTCTTAAGTCGCCCTGCGCCGTTACAGAAATCCCAGCAGCGCGTCGATCACCGCATCGGGCGCCTCGCCCATCATCATATGGCCGACGCCCGGCAGCAGCCTGGTCACGGCGCCCGGGATCGTATCGGCGAGGGCCTTGGCCTTGGCCGGCGGGGTCATGCGATCCTCGCTGCCCAGCAGGAGCAGCACCGGACAGGCGATCCGCGAGGCCACCGCGCCCGCGTCATAGCCGTCGCAGGCCTCCAGATCGCTGGCTAGCACGCCGGCCTCGGCGCGTTCCAGCAGGCTCTGGCCGCCGCCCATCAGCCACAGTCCCGGCGCCGGCTGGCCCCCGAAATGGCCCACGGGCCCATGCCCCCAGGAGACGATGAGATCGGCCGCCAGGCCCGGATCGGCCTTTGCCGCGGCGAGGAGATCGGGATGCACGGGCATGCGCGACGCCACGCCCAGCAGCGCCAGGCGGCGCACACGCTGCGGCGCGGTTGCGGCCGCCGCCAGCGCGATCAGCGAGCCCATGCTATGGCCGCAAAGCGCGGCCTTCTCGATGCCGGCGGCATCCAGAAAGCGGATCAGCCAGGCCGCCATCTCGGCAATGCTAGTCAGCGCCGGCCCCGCCGAGCGGCCATGGCCCGGCAGATCGAGGGCCAGCACCGCACGGCCGCGATGAGCCAGGCTGCGCGCCTGCAGGGCCCAGACGATATGGTCCATGCCGGCGCCGTGGATCATCACCACGGCAGGACGGTCGGTGGAAAACGGCCGCCCGCCGGTGGCGGCGAAGACGGGTTTGCCGTCGACCCGAAGCTCCACGAATTCAGCTCTTCTGCGAGGCCCGGAGGGCCTGGGTCAGATCCTCGATGATATCGGGCGCGGCCTCGAGGCCGACGGAGAGCCGCACGAGATCCTCGCCGACGCCCGCTGCCGTAAGCTCCTCGGCGTTCATCTGCGAATGGGTCGTGCTGGCGGGATGGATCACCAGGGTCTTAGCGTCGCCGACATTGGCGAGATGGGAGGCCAGCCGCAGTGCCTCGATGAAGCGCCGCCCCGCGTCGCGCCCGCCCTTGATGCCGAAGGCGATCATCGAGCCCGGCCCCTTGGGAAAGAGACGCTGGGCCAGGCGATGATCGGGATGCTCGGGCAGGCCCGGATAGCTGATCCAGGCCACGGCGGGATGGGCCTTCAGCGCCTCGGCGACGCCTTGGGCATTGGCGACATGGCGCTCCATGCGCAGCGGCAGGGTCTCCACCCCTTGCAGGATGTGGAAGGCATTGGCCGGGCTCATGCAGGCGCCGAAGTCGCGCAGCCCCTCGACCCGGGCCCGCGTGATGAAGGCCTGAGGCCCGAATTCCTCGGCGAAGTCGATGCCGTGATAGCCGGCATAGGGCTCCGTCAGGGTCGGAAACTTCGCCGCCGATTTCTCCCAGTCGAAACGCCCGCCGTCGACGAGCACGCCGCCGATGGCGACGCCATGGCCGCCCAGCCATTTGGTCGCCGAATGCAGCACGAGATCGGCGCCATGCTCGAAAGGCCTGTTGAGAAAAGGCGTGGAGAACGTCGAATCGATCAGCAGCGGAATCCCCGCTTCATGCGCGATCTCGGCGACCGCCTCCAGATCGAGCAGCTCCAGCCCCGGATTGCCGATGGTCTCGGCGAAGATCAGCCGCGTCTCGGGCCGGATCGCCTGCTTGAAGCCGGCGATATCGCGTGGCGGCACGAAGCTCGTCGTGATGGCGAAGCGCGGCAAAGTATGGCGGAAGAGATTGACGCTGCCGCCATAGAGCGCGGCGGAGGCGACGATATGGCTGCCCGCCCCCATCAGCGTGGCGATAGCCAGGTGGAGGGCGGCATGGCCGCTGGCGGTGGCCACGGCGCCCACCCCGCCTTCAAGCGCGGCGACGCGCTCCTCCAGCACGGCGACGGTCGGGTTGGAGATCCGCGAATAGATATGGCCGACGCGCTCGAGGTTGAACAGCGCCGCGGCCGTCTCGACGTCGCGGAAGACATAGGAGGTGGTCTGATAGATCGGCACGGCCCGCGCGCCGGTGGTGGGATCGGGCCGCTGGCCGGCATGGAGGCTCAGCGTCTCGAAACGGAAGAGCTTCGGATCGGCCATGGCCTAAAGCCTGTTTGGGGACGGGAGCCTGCCTGGAAGCGAATTCCGCACTGCGGAATTCGCTTCTGCCTTTTCAAAAAACGGAGGGCCGCTCGGCCCAGCGGCGCGGCGGCCCTCTCCCCCTTTTTTGAAGCCTCGTTGTCTGACTTGCCGAGACAAAACGGTAGGACCGCCGTCCCCTCCGGGTCAAGTATGAATCAGAGCTTGACGATTATGAATCAGAATTTGACGCAGAAAAAAGCCGCCGGCGCTCAAAAGCGCCAGCGGCGAAGGCAGCGGGAACGCGAGAGGAGCGACAGGGAGGTTGCAACCTCGGCGGACCCGTTCGAGGGTTGCGTCCCGCAAGGCAATCTAGGGGCACCCCGTGAAGGCGGCGTGACCGCCCGGTGAACAGACGGCGACGGGAACAAAGAGCTGTGGATGGTCCGGCCACGACGGGGGGGGGGCGGGACCCATGTCCGCGGAGCTTCGCCGGCCGGTTCGTCAACCCTGCTTGAACAGCCCGGCCGCGCCGCTGAGATGAGCCTGCTTGGCGGCGATCTTGGCCCTCACCCGCTCGATCTCGGCCTCCATCTGGGCGATGTAGGCCCGCAACTCCTCGAGCGACAGGCTGTCGAGCTCGCGGGGTGCCGGGGCCTTCTTGCGGGGTTCCAGATCCTCGGGGTCCATATCGCCTCGCGCATTTGCCAGCCGCCGTGGCCTTCAGCATAGTAGCGCCGAATTCGACGCCGAGAAACGCCGTGCCGACCATCGCCCGGCAGAGGAATCCATGACCGACAGCATGATCGCCATCGAGATCGCCGGTTTCGGAGGACCCGAGGTCCTGAGGCCGGCCGAGCGGCCCATCCCCCGGCCGGGAAAGGGCGAGCTCCTGATCGAGGTCGCGGCGGCCGGCGTCAACCGGCCCGATGTGATGCAGCGCCAGGGCGGCTACAAGCCGCCGCCGGGGGCTTCCGACATCCCGGGGCTGGAGGTCGCGGGCCGCGTCTCGGCGCTGGGCGAAGGGGTCTCGAATTGGCGGGTGGGCGACCCTGTCACCGCTTTGGTCACCGGCGGCGGCTATGCCGAGTTCTGCGCCGCCCCGGCGCCGCAATGCCTGCCGATCCCCAAGGGGCTGGATATGATCCGGGCCGGAGCGCTGCCCGAGACCTTCTTCACCGTCTGGACCAATGTCTTCGACCGCGGCCGGCTGCGCGCGGGAGAGGGCTTTCTGGTCCATGGCGGCTCGAGCGGCATCGGCACGACCGCGATCCAGCTGGCCCATGCCTTCGGCGCCCGGGTCTACACCACGGCGGGCAGCCCGGAGAAATGCGCGGCCTGCGTCAGGCTGGGGGCCGATCGGGCCATCGACCATAAGCATGAGGATTTCGTGGCGGTGATCGAGGAAGCGACGGCAGGCAAGGGCGTCGACGTCATCCTCGACATGGTGGGCGGCGGCTATATCAATCGCAATCTGAAGATCCTCGCCGTCGAGGGGCGACTGGTGCAGATCGCCTATCTCCAGGGTGGCAAAGCGGAGATCGATATCGGCCAAGTGATGATGCGCCGCCAGACCATCACCGGCTCGACTCTCAGGCCACGCTCGGTCGCCGAGAAAGGCGCCATCGCGAATTCGCTGCATGAGAAGGTCTGGCCGCTCATCGAGGCCGGCAAGCTGGCGCCCGTGATCTTCAAGACCTTCTCCTTGGTCGAGGCGGCCGACGCGCACCGACTGATGGAAAGCAGCAGCCATATCGGCAAGATCGTCTTGACCACGGAACGAGACTGAGCGACACCGCCTGCCACAGGCGACGATATATTGGGGGATCGGCCGCCAGGCCGGTCATCATCGCACGCCCCGTCATCGGGCCCATCGTCGGGCGTGAGGGGCGCTAGGGAGGCAAACATGGGCTGGTTGTTTTCGATCTTCCTGATCATCCTGGGCGCGCTCGCGGTCTATCCCGCCGTGGTGCAGGCCTGGCCCACGAGCCGGCAACTCCTCGACAAGCTGCTGCCCTATCAAGGGATCGTTGGACTCATCGGTCTGGTCTGGGGCGTGATCTGGGGGCTGCACCTTCTGGCCGTGGCCGGGCTCATGATGCGCTTCGCGCCGATCATCTGGCTGCTCAGCCTTGCGGCAGCGGTCGTCGCCATCCTGCTCGGGCTGCTCCTGGGGTATTCCCTGATCGACCAGCATGTATTGGGCAAGAATGCGCAGTTCCAGCAGCGCGGCGAGACCATCAAGGTCAAGTTGCTGGCCCGCCAAGCCTCGCTGGGATGGACGGCGATGGTGCTGGGCGCGGTGAATTTCCTGATGTTCCTTGTCAGATAGGGGCTGAATCACCAGATTCTTGTCTGGCGAAGGGCGGTGGGGAGTGCTATTCCCCTCCACCTTTCCAGTGATCCCAAGGAAACCATCATGGCGCAACCTTTGATGCCGAAGGCGACGGCCGTCTGGCTGGTCGAAAATACGACGCTCACCTTCGAGCAGATCGCCGATTTCTGCGGCCTCCACCCGCTGGAAGTGCAAGGCGTCGCCGATGGCGAGGTGGCGATCGGGATCGTGGGCCTGGATCCCATGACCAACGGCCAGCTGACCCGCGAAGAGATCGATCGCTGCCAGGGCGATCCGGCCGCGCGCCTGAAGATGGCCAAGGTGACGATCCCGCTGCCCTCGCCCCGCACAAAGGGTCCCCGCTACACCCCGGTCTCCAAGCGCCAGGACAAGCCCAATGCGGTGATGTGGCTGCTGCGCCACCATCCCGAGCTGGGCGATGCCCAGATCGCGCGGCTGATCGGCACCACCAAGGACACCATCGCCAAGGTGCGCGAGCGCAGCCATTGGAACGCCGCCAATCTGAAGCCCCAGGATCCCGTCCTGCTCGGCCTCTGCACCCAGACCGACCTCAACCGGGCGGTGGAGAAGGCGCGCCGGGCGGCGGAGAAATCCGGCGTCGTCCACGCCCAGCCGGCCGCCCCGGCCGAGCCCGCCAAGCTTCCCGGCGGCTTCGATATCAGCCACTTCCTCCCGCCGACCAGGCAGGAGTAGGCGCCGCTCACTCTCGCCGCGATTCCCTGGAATCCCCTCCCCCCTTGCGGGGGAGGGTTAGGGTGGGGGGTTCCGATCCGCGGATGCGGATCAGGAAGAACCGGCGCGATATCCCTGCAGCACTGAGTTTATGGCCACCCCCACCCCATCCCTCCCCCGTCAACTCGCGGGCCTAACGGCCCGCAGGGGGAGGGGGAAGAAAACAAGCTCCCTCTACGTATCCTTCTTTGCATACCCAAGTTTTCCGAGGGCCTCGGCGATCTCCGGCAGGATGGCGGGGTCGTCGATGGTCGCCGGCGGCTTGTAGTCGATGCCGTCGGCGATCTTCTGCATCGTGCCGCGCAGGATCTTGCCCGAGCGCGTCTTGGGCAGGCGCTTCACCACCGCCGCCGATTTGAAGGCGGCCACCGGCCCGATCCGGTCGCGCACCATGGCCACCACCTCGCTCACGATCTTGGCCGGCTCGCTCCGGACGCCGGCTTTCAGCACCAGGAAGCCGAAAGGCACCTGGCCCTTGAGCTGATCGGCGACGCCGATGACGGCGCATTCGGCGACATCGGGATGGGCGGCCAGCACCTCCTCCATGGCGC
The DNA here is from genome assembly GCA_035482595.1 of Verrucomicrobiia bacterium. Classification (GTDB taxonomy): domain Bacteria; phylum Pseudomonadota; class Alphaproteobacteria; order Dongiales; family Dongiaceae; genus DASXQK01. The sequence goes on along the minus strand of DATHQQ010000451.1, from coordinate 2,536 downwards.
CGGTGGAGAGGCGATGGCCCGCAACATTGATCACATCGTCAGTGCGGGCCATCACATGAACATAGCCGTCCTCGTCGATGAACCCCGCATCGCCCGCCTGATAGAAACCGGGGAAGGCCTTGAGATAGCTGCTGATGTAGCGCTCATCGGCGTTCCAGAGGGTGGGCAGGCTGCCGGGCGGCAAGGGCAGGCGCGCCACGATCGCCCCGGTCTCGCCGCGCTTCACCTCCCGCCCGTCGCCGTCGAGGCTGCGAATGTCCCAGCCCGGCACGGGCCGGGTGGGCGAGCCGGGTTTCACCTTGAGAGGCTCGATGCCCAGGCAGTTGGCCGCCATGGGCCAGCCGGATTCGGTCTGCCACCAATGATCGATCACCGGTACCCGCAGCTTCTCCTCCGCCCAGGCGAGGGTGGGCGGGTCCAGCCGCTCGCCCGCCAGGAACAGCGCCCGGAATCGGGAGAGGTCGCGGCCGGCGATGAGCCGGCCCTCGGGATCGTCGCGCTTGATGGCGCGGAAGGCCGTCGGGGCGGTGAAGAGCGTCACCACCCCATGCTCGGCGATCACCCGCCAGAAGGCCCCGGCATCGGGGGTGCCGACCGGCTTGCCCTCGTAGAGCACCGTGGTCGCGCCCTGCAGCAGGGGCGCATAGACGATGTAGGAATGGCCGACCACCCAGCCCACATCCGAGGCGGTCCAGAAGACCTCGCCCGGCGCGATGTCGTAGATGTTGGCCATGCTCCAGGCCAGCGCCACCGCGTGTCCGCCATTGTCGCGCACCACCCCCTTGGGCTGGCCCGTCGTGCCGGAGGTGTAGAGGATGTAGAGCGGATCGGTGGCGGCGACGGGGACGCAATCCGCCGGCGCCGTGCCGGCCATGGCCTCGCCCCATTCGACGTCGCGCCCGGCCGTCAGTTCGCAGCGCTCCATCGGCCGCTGCAGGATGATGCAGGCCTCAGGCTTGTGCACCGCGATGATGATGGCGGCGTCGAGCAGCGGCTTGTAGGGGATGACCTTGTTGACCTCGATGCCGCAGGAGGCCGAGACGATGAGCTTGGGCTGGCAATCATCGATCCGGGTCGCGAGCTCATTGGCCGCGAAGCCGCCGAACACCACCGAATGCACCGCGCCCAGCCGTGCGCAGGCCAGCATGGCAATCGCCGCTTCGGGCACCATGGGCATGTAGAGAATGACCCGGTCCCCCTTCCCCACCCCGCGCTGGGCCAGCGCGCCGGCGAAGCGCGCCACTTCTTCGGTCAGCGCCCGGTAGGTGTAGCGCCGCCGGGTCTCGGCGACCGGGCTGTCGTAGATGAGGGCAAGCTGCTCGCCGCGTCCGGCCTTCACATGGCGGTCGAGGCAGTTGTAGCAGGTGTTCAGCCGGCCGCCGGCGAACCAGCGGTAGAAGGGCGGGCGCGAATCGTCGAGCACCTTGTCCCAACGCTCGCTCCAATGGATGGCCTCCGCCGCCTCGGCCCAGAAGGCCTCGGGCTCGGCGATCGACCGTCGATAGATCTCGTCGAACCGCCCCATCCCAATTCCTCCCGCTGTCTCGATTTATCTTTGGCGGAAGTCTCGCTGGCCGCCGTGATCCAGGTCAAGCGATGCCGAGGTCCGAGCTTCCGCCGGCGAGAAAGCGCCGCGGCGCAATGCCCGCAAGCCGCCAGAACTCGCCGCCGTCGAAGGCGAGATCCTGCTCCATGCGGGCCGCCACCGCGCCGATGGAGCCGGGCAGGCGGGCGAGAAACGGCAACCGAAGAAAACGCGGATGCTGGCCCAGCGTCTCGAAAATGCGCTGGATCATCTGCCGGTAGCTGAGAGTCTCGCCGCCGCCGAGGTTGAAGCTCCCGCCTTCCGCGGCGGGGAGGTCGAGCGCCGCCAGAGCGGCAGCCGCGAGATCATCGGCATGGACCGGCTGGCGCAGCCCCTTGCCGGGGCCGCCCAGAGGAAAGCAATGCCAGCGGCGGATGAAACCCGCCGCCGCGGTGACATTGCGGTCGAGGCCGAGGCCGTAGATCAGCGCCGGGCGCAACAGGGTCCAGGGGATGGCACCCGCCGCCACCGCCGCCTCCGCCGCGGCCAGCATGCGGGCGATCTCTCGCTCCTCAGCGCTGGGCGAGGCAGCCTTGGCCAGCATGGAGGTGGAGGAGAAGCAGACGAGCCTTTGCACGCCGGCCTGTTCCAGCGCCGGAAGCTGGGGCGGCAGCAGCCAGGCGCCCGTGGCATGGATCGCGGCCGCGGGCTGGCGTCCGGCCAGATCGAGGGGCTGGGCGAGGTCGGCGGCGAGCCAATCGGCGGCGGGGCTGAGCGCGGGCTCGGGCCGCCGGCAGACGGCGATGGCGGGTCGGCCGGCGGTGGCCAGCCGGCGGAGCAGGCAGCGTCCGATCTGGCCGGTGGCGCCGAGGATCAGGACCGGGCTCGCCGAACTCCCGCCCCCGCCAGTCAAGGCAAAGGACTCAGGCGGCCCAGCGCTGGTAATCCGCCGTCAGCCCGACCACGGCGAGGTCCAGCAGGCGCTTGCCAGCCTCCACGGTGGCCAGGCCG
>DATHQQ010000450.1:0-7778 GCA_035482595.1 Verrucomicrobiia bacterium | reverse complement strand
GAATTGCTGGCCGGTCTGGGTCCCGGCCGGGATGGTGATGCGCGCGCGGCTGCCGTCCACCGCCGGGACCTCGATGATGCCGCCCAGCGCCGCGGCGGTCATGGTGATGGGGACGCGGCAATAGATATTGGCGCCTTCGCGCTGGAACAGCTTATGAGGGGCCACGGTAAGGAAGATGTAGAGATCGCCGCCCGGCGAGCCGCGCAAGCCTGCCTCGCCCTCGCCGGCCAGGCGGATGCGGGTGCCGTCCTCCACCCCCGACGGGATGGTGACGTTGAGGGTCTTGTCCTGGCGGCTGCGGCCCTGGCCGCCGCAGGAGCGGCAGGGCTTGTCGATGATCTTGCCGCCGCCCTGGCAGCCGGCGCAGGTCGTCTCGACGGTGAAGAAGCCCTGGGAGTGGCGGACCTTGCCGCTGCCGCGGCAGGTCGGGCAGGTGATGGGCTTGGAGCCCTTCTCCGCCCCGCTGCCGACGCAGACCTCGCATTGCCCCAGCGCGCCGACGCGGATCGTCGCCTGCTTGCCCGCGAAGGCTTCCTCCAGGGTGATTTCCATGTTGTAGCGCAGATCGCCGCCGCGCTGGCGCGCCTGCTGGCCGCGCCGGCCGCCCATGAACTCGCCGAACATCTCCTCGAAGATATCGGCGAAGCCGCCGCCCCCGGCGGCGAAATCGAAGCCGCCCGCATTTCCCGCGCCATGGCCGTTCTCGAAGGCCCGGTGGCCGAAGCGGTCATAGGCGGCGCGCTTCTGATCGTCCTTCAGGACGTCATAGGCTTCGCTGATTTCCTTGAATTTGTGCTCGGCATTCTTGTCCCCCGGATTGCGGTCCGGGTGGAACTTCATCGCCAGGCCCCGATAGGCCTTCTTCAGCTGCTCCGCCGAGGCGTCGCGCCCAACACCGAGGGTATCGTAGTAGTCCTGCTTCGCCATGGCTTGTCACGCACCCGCCGGCCGGCTTATCCGCCGGCGCCGCAGCATCCCCCTTTGTCTGCGATCGGCAAGACCGCCCCCGCGATCCGTCCTGCCGATCCTCTGTCGCTTTCGACCCGAGGGGCCGGCGCCTTCCCTCTCGCGCTGGATCGGGAAGGCGCCTTCCGTCTCGAAGGTGTTCGGCGGGCGAGCAGGTCTAGTTGGCCTGCTTGCCCTTGCGGTCGTCGACCTCTTCGAAGTCGGCGTCCACCACTTTCTCGTCGCCGCCGGCCTGGCCATTGCCGGAGCTGCCGCCATGCGCGCCATCTGGGCCGCCGCCCTGGCCGTTGCCCGGGCCGCCTTCGCCGCCCGGCTGTTGCGCCTTATACAGCTGTTCGCCGATCTTCATGGAGATCTGCGACAGGGCCTGGGTCTTGGCCTCGATGGCCGCCGCATCCTCGCCTTCCATGGCCGTGCGGAGCTCGGCGATGGCCGCTTCCGCCGCGCTCTTGTCGGCGGGCGAGACCTTGCCCTCGTTCTCCTTCAGGCTGCGTTCGGTCGTGTGGATCAGACCGTCGGCCTGGTTGCGCGCCTCGACCGCGGCCTTGCGCTTCTTGTCCTCGGCGGCGTGGGCCTCGGCGTCCTTGACCATCTTCTCGATATCGCCCTCCGACAAGCCGCCGGAGGCCTGGATGCGGATCTGCTGCTCCTTGCTCGTCGCCTTGTCCTTGGCCGAGACATTGACGATGCCGTTGGCATCGATGTCGAAGGTGACCTCGATCTGCGGCACGCCGCGTGGTGCGCCAGGAATGCCGACCAGGTCGAACTGGCCGAGCAGCTTGTTGTCCGCGGCCATCTCGCGCTCGCCTTGGAAGACGCGGATGGTGACCGCGGTCTGGCCGTCCTCGGCGGTCGAGAAGACCTGGCTCTTCTTGGTCGGGATCGTCGTGTTGCGGTCGATCAGCCGGGTGAACACGCCGCCCAGGGTCTCGATGCCGAGCGACAGCGGCGTCACGTCCAGCAGCAGCACGTCCTTGACGTCGCCCTTGAGCACGCCGCCCTGGATGGCCGCGCCGATCGCCACGACTTCATCCGGGTTGACGCCCCGATGGGGCTCGCGTCCGAAGAACTGCTTCACCGTCTCGATGACCTTGGGCATGCGGGTCATGCCGCCGACCAGGATCACCTCGTTGATCTCCGAGGCCTTGAGGCCGGCGTCCCTGAGGGCCGCGCGGCAGGGCTCGACCGTCTTCTGGATCAGCTCGTCGACCAGGGCCTCGAGCTTCGCGCGGGTCAGCTTGATGACCAGATGCTTCGGGCCGTTCTGATCGGCGGTGATGAAGGGCAGGTTGACCTCGGTCTGGGTCGCGCTGGAGAGCTCGATCTTCGCCTTTTCCGCCGCTTCCTTCAGACGCTGAAGGGCAAGGCGGTCCTTGCGCAGGTCGATGCCCTGCTCCTTTTTGAACTCGTCGGCGAGATAGTCGATGATCCGGGCGTCGAAATCCTCGCCGCCCAGGAAGGTGTCGCCATTGGTCGACTTCACCTCGAAGACGCCGTCGCCGATCTCCAGGATGGAGACGTCGAAGGTGCCGCCGCCGAGGTCATAGACCGCGATGGTGCCGGTGCCCTTCTTCTCCAGCCCATAGGCGAGGGCGGCCGCCGTCGGCTCGTTGATGATGCGCAGCACCTCGAGCCCGGCGATGCGCCCGGCGTCCTTGGTCGCCTGGCGCTGGGAGTCGTTGAAATAGGCCGGAACGGTGATGACCGCCTGGGTCACCTTTTCGCCGAGATAGCTTTCGGCCGTCTCCTTCATCTTCTGCAGGATGAAGGCGCTGATCTGGGAGGGCGAATACTTCTGGCCGCGGCACTCGACCCAGGCATCCCCATTGTCGCCGGGGATGATCTTATAGGGCACGAGCTCGCGATCCTTCTGCGCCAGGGGATCGTCGTAGCGCCGGCCGATCAGGCGCTTGATGGCGAAGAGGGTGTTCTCCGGATTGGTGACGGCCTGGCGCTTGGCGGCCTGGCCGACCAGCCGCTCGCCGGAATCGGCGAAGGCGACCATGGAGGGCGTGGTGCGCGCGCCCTCGCTGTTCTCGATCACCTTCGCGTCCTTGCCTTCCATGACGGCAACGCAGGAGTTGGTGGTGCCGAGATCGATACCGATGACTTTACTCATGTTTCCTTCTTTCCTGGCGGATGCAGCCCGCAAGCCCGCAAAGCGGCGCCCTGGGCAATCCCCATAAACCATTGGACCCGCCGGGATATATAGGGAGGCGCCGGGGGGACGCAAGACGGATCGGCAGGGGGAAGCGAGCTTTTCCGCGGAGTCCGGCGGGGTCGGATGGCCCCGCTGGTCCCGCCCGGGCCGCGGGGTTTAAGATCGGGCCATGAGCAACGACGCGCCCCCAGCCCCGGCCTCGGTCCCCGAGGCCGATCCCGGCCGCGAGCCGATCTACCGGCTGATCCGCCGGCTGATGCTCTTCGACCTTCTGCTGGGCGTGGTGCTCTTCGCCATCGTCGGGCCGGTCTGGCATATCCCCAGCCTGCAGATCGCCGGCGCCATATTGGCGGCCATCGGCCTTGCCCTCTACGTCTTCTTCGGCCGGCTGGCGGCGCGGGCCCGGAACCGGTAGAGCGCTATCCGATCCCGGCGGCCTGACCTGTTTCTGCAGGGAATCTACAGGCATTCCTCCCTGCGGAGACCAAACTCAAAGTGTATACGCAAAACGCGTATCAGTCAAACGACACGGCCGGAGAACTCGCTGTTGCCGCTCTACCGGATCATATAGACCTTCCGCACCGTCTCCCGGACGCGGCAGGTGCCTTTCCAGCCTTCGGGAAAGAAGGCCACCGTATCGGGCTCGATCTCGATCACCTCGCCGGACTCATGGGTGTAGGTGCAGCGCCCGGCGACGAAGTGGCAGTACTCGTCGCTGGTGACATGGCAATTCCAAAAACCGGGGGTGCAGGTCCAGATGCCGGTCTCCCGCCGCCCGCCCGGCCCCTTATGCAGCAGGATGCCGGCGGTCACCGACTGCCCCTCGATCATGGTCGGCACGGGGCCCCAATCCTTGAGCGGGCCGGCCAACTGCGGACCCCTGAGGATCGGGGCGGCGCCGCGGTCGATGGCCGTCGGCGCGCGGACCAGCATGTAGGTGTTGCGCAAGGTCGCCTCGACATCGCAGCGCCCTGTCCAGCCCGAGGGGAAATGGACGACGGTGCCCGGGCCGATCTCGATGGTCTCGCCGTTATGCTCGGTATAGGTGGCCCGCCCGCCGAGGAAATAGCAGAGCTCGTCGCCGGGCAGCGAGAGCCGCCAGGAGCCGGGGGTGCAGACCCAGAGACCGGCCTCCACCGCACGCTCCCCCGCCTCGTCCCGCTTCCAGAGCAGCCGGCCGCTGGAGATCGATTGGCCCGCGATGGCATCGGGCTGTGGGCCCCATTCGGTGAGGCCGGCGGCCCTGGCGGCCTCCTTGATGTGCGGGGCCGAGCTGGAACTCATGTTGCCTTCTCCGTCACTCTCAGAATCAGATCCGCGGCCTTGTCGGTGCCCTTGGCCTTCTGCATATGGCGCGAGAGAGCCTGGAGGCGCTCGGCCATTTTCTTGTCCGCCAGCAGCCGCTCGATGGTCGCGGCCAACGCGCGGTCCGTCCATTTGTAGCGCGGCAGGTCGGCGCCATAGCCGGTGTCGGTGATCCGCGCGGCATTGTCCAGACCGTCCCAGCAATAGGGCATGATGATGGCCGGCTTGCCGAAATAGAGCGCCTCGTTGAAGCTGTTGTTGCCGCCGTGGTGGATGAAAAGATCCACCTCGGGAATGACCGCAGGCTGGGGATACCAGCTCTCGATATGAACGTTGGGCGGCGGGCTCGCGTATTCCCCGATGTAGTCGCCGAGGTTCATCAGGAATCGATAGGGCAGCTTGGCAAAGAGGGCGATCATCCGCTTGTAGAGATCGACATCCGCGGCACCCAGGCTGCCGAAGCTCACATAGATGAGGGGCTTGTCCTCGTTCGCGCCGAAGCGCGGCACCTCATAGCGGCCTTCGTCGCGAACGCAGCCCTCCAGATATTGGAAGCGCCGGGGATTGAGCGGGTGCTTGCGCTTGTAGCGCAAGGGCTTCGGATAGAGCAGCAGGTTCATATAGGGCGAGGCCTCGAAGAACTCGCCCAGCGGATAGGGCGCGTGCCCCACCTTCGCCAGGAACTCGTTGAAGCGGGCATGGGCGGGCTTGATCAACTTGAGAAAGCGCTGCTCGAACTTCTTGAAGCCCGCCTTGTCCGTCTCATGGCAGCCGGAGAGATGGGGCGGGATGTTGGGATCGGGGATCTCGTTCTCCGAGCAGGAGATGATGCGGATCCAAGGCTTGCCCGTCGCCTTGATGGCGGGGAAGAGGATCACATTGTCGACGCAGACCACATCGGGCTTGATGCGGTCCAGATGCGCCGTCAGCCCCTCATGGGAAATGATGGCGCTGTCGACGATCGCCTCCCAGACCGGCACCACGTAAGTGGAAAGCTGGCGGATCGGCGAGAGCCGGAAATGGGGCAGATGGCCGGCAATGAAATTGGCCCAGAACTTCGCCACCTCCTCGTCCGAGAGTCCGCCGGACATGTCGACGAGATTCTCCTCGAAGCCGTATTTCTCGAACACGCCCTTGAAGCCGCGGTCGCAGACGAAGACAGGGTTGTGGCCGCGTGCCCGCAGCTTCTGGGCGATGCCGACGCAATTCAGCGCCGGGCCGAAGGCGGCCTCCGGATAGAGCACGATGGTTTTCGGTCTGGCTTTGGCGCGGGCCATGGTCTCCCCCTGAAGAATCCGCCGGCGAAGGTGGCTTGGGGCCGCGCGTCCGGTCAAGCGCTGTTCGAGAGCTCCCTCTCGCCGTCGCTTGACAGCGAGAGGTCGCCGCTGTAATACACCACTCAGTTAATTAACCTGCAGGTGTATCAGAGATGACGGCGGATCGCCTCAGCGCCACTTTCGCGGCCCTCGCGGATCCCACCCGCCGCGCGATCCTCGCGCGCCTGGTCACCGGGGAGACGTCGGTGCAGGAGCTGGCGGCACCTTTCGCCATCACCGCGCCCGCCGTGACCAAGCATCTCAAGGTGCTGGAGCGGGCTGGGCTGATCTCGCGCAGCCGCCATGCGCAATGGCGGCCCTGCCGGCTCGAGGCGAAGCCCTTGCGCGAGGTGGCCGACTGGATCGGGCGCTACCGCGCCTTCTGGGAAGGCAGCCTCGATCGCCTGGAGGAATTCGTACAGGACTTGCAAACCAAGGAGAGGAAACATGGTCAAAGGAAGCGCCAAGCCGGCCGGTAACACCGCCGCCCGTAGCACCGCCGCCAGTAGCACCGCAGACCGGGAGATCGTCATCACGCGGCTGATCGACGCGCCGCGCGAGCTCCTGTTCCGGGCCTGGACGGATCCGACGCAAGTCGGGAAATGGTGGGGCCCGACGGGTTTCACCACCACCACCCATGAGATGAACGTTAAACCGGGGGGCGCCTGGCGCTTCATCATGCATGGGCCCGACGGCACCGACTACGACAACGAGATCCTCTATCTCGAGGTCGTGAAGCCCGAGCGCCTGGTCTACGACCATGGCGAGCCGGGCAAGCCCGGCTATTTCAAGGTCTGGATCACCTTCGCCGAGGAGGCCGGCAAGACCCGGCTCACCCTGCGCAGCCTGTTCGAGACCGCCGCGGCCCGCGACTATGTCGTGAGGGAACACAAGGCCATCGACGGCGGCAATCAGACCCTGGACCGCTTCGAGGCCCATGTCGCGGCGTTGCGGCCCTAGCCAGGGGCCGCTCGCGGCGCCGCTTCGGCCACCGCGCCCGACCAGGGCGAGGCGATCTCCGCCATGCCGACATTGCGGTGCTCCGCCTGCATGACGGCGCTGGGGGAGGCGAAGAGCACGGGATAGGCGCGGGTCTCCCCGACCTCGACCTGCCCGTCGGCCGCGACGGCGGCGATCACCTCCGGGCCCAGCCGGGTGTCGAGGGTGACGATGCCGCTGCCGCTCTCGTCCAGCCGGGGCTGGTGGAAGGCCGTCTCGAGATCCATGCCGTAGTCGATGAGGAAGGAGAGTATCTGGGCGACCGCGGGCATGATGCTGCGCCCGCCCGAGGCGCCCAGCGCCAGCCAGGGCCTGTGGGTCCCAGAGTCCGGGCGGCTCACGGTGACCGGGCACATATTGGCCAGCGGGCGCTTGCCAGGCGCGATGGAATTGGGATGGTTCGGCCGCGGGTCGAACCACATGATGCCGTTGTTCATCAGCACCCCGGTCTCGGGCAGCAGGACCTTGGCGCCGAAGCGCGACAGCAGCGTCTGGGTCAGTGCCACCATCATGCCGTCGCGATCCACCACCGACAGATGGGTGGTGGAGCTCGCCCGCGGATTGCCGGCCGGGGCTGGCTGTTCTCCACCCGCCCCGGCCTGAGCCAGGCGGTCGACATAGGCCTGGCGCAGCTCCCGGGCATAGGCCGAATAATCCGCCGGCCCGGGGCCTTCATCGGAGAGAGGCCGGCCGGCGAGCCGGCTCAGCACCTGCTGCAACGCCGGGCCGCCGGAGAGCCCCGGCACGCCGGCGATGCGATGGCCGCGGTAGCCGAACTCCAGGGCCGGGACGACCGCCGCCCGATAGCCCGCGAGATCGGCGGCACTGAGGGCGCTGCCGGCCGATTTCAGCTCGTCGGCCAGGCGGCGGGCCAGCTCGCCTTCATAGAAGTCCCGTGCCCCGGCGCCGGCCAGCCGCCGCAGGGTCTGGGCCAGGGCCGGCAGCGGTAAATATCGCGGCACCGTGCCGCTGCCCGGCAGCGGCGCCAGGCCTTCCGGCAGGAAGAGGCGGCGCGCCGGCTCGAACAGGGC
>DATHQQ010000449.1:0-5733 GCA_035482595.1 Verrucomicrobiia bacterium | reverse complement strand
GTGCCTTCTATGCCGTGCTGCCGGCCGCCGACCTCGGCCTCGACCTCGGCCGGTCGCCGGTCGCCGAGCTGGTGGCGGCGGCGACGGCGGTGACCGAGGCGACCCGCCGGCAGGTGCCGGTCGACCATCCCGACGATCCCGACCTCGCCTTCCTCTACGGCACCATCCTGACCGACGGCGCCGATGCGTTTTCCCCCGATGCGACGGCCAATATCTGCGTCTTCGCCGCCCGCGAGGTCGACCGCAGCCCGACCGGCAGCGGCGTCACCGCGCGCATCGCCGTCCAGCATGCCCGCGGCCTCATCGCCTTGGGCCAGGAGCGGCGCTTCGAGAGCGTCACCGGGGCGATCTTCACCGGCAAGGCCGTCGCGAAGACGCGCACCGGAAGCTTCGAGGCGGTGACCGTCGAGGTCGGCGGCAAGGCCCATTACACCGGCCGTGCCAGCTTCACCCTCGAGGAAGGGGACGAGATCGGGAAGGGCTTCCTGCTGCGCTGAGACAGCGCTGGCAAGCCTCTCTCTCTATGCCGTCATGGTCGGCGCAGGCCGACCATCCACGAGTTTGGTTGACGATCACCGTACGGTAGACGTTTAACACGGAGACGACGGAGGAGAAGCACGGAGAAGAGGCCGCCCAGAATCAATGGGCCTTCTCCTCCGCGATCTCCGGAAACTCTCCGCGTCCTCCGTGATCCACTTTCTTTCTTTGCGATACAAAGCGTGCGGCAAATTGTGAACAGAAGGAGAGATCGAGCCTTTGGCCGGCAAACTCGTGGATGGTCGGCCTGCGCCGACCATGACGGAATAGGGAGCGGGGCCTCGCGGCTATGGGACAGCGCGCGGTAGGATCTGACGTAGCGAGAAGGAGTGTTGCTCCGCTGCGGCCTCAGCCCGGCAACGGCTGGATCAGCTTGCCCAGGCGTTGGCCGCCGAAGATATGCACATGGAGATGCGGCACCTCCTGATGAGAATCCGGGCCATGATTGGCCAGGATGCGGTAGCCGCTCTCCACCAGGCCGAGCTGCCGCGCTACCTTGCCCACCGCGCGGATGAAGCCGGCGATCTCCGCATCGCAGGCCCGGGCGCTGAAATCCTCCAGCGAGACATAGGCGCCCTTGGGGATCACCAGAACATGGACCTTGGCCTGGGCATGGATGTCGTCGAAGGCGAGGGCGTGCTCGTCCTCGTAGACCTTCTTGGCAGGGATCTCGCCGCGCAGGATGCGGGCGAAGATGTTGTTGGGATCATAGGCCATGGGGGGCTCCGCGATTGCGAGACGGCGCAGGAGCCTGACATTTGAACGGCAGGTCGGACAAGGGGAGGAAGCTAACCCTTGCGGTTCTTCTTCTCCTCGAGGCCGGAGAAGCCCTCGCGGGCGGCCAGGGTCGCCCAGACCTCGGCGGGCTTCAGATCGCGGTGCGCCCAGAGCACCAGCAGATGATAGAGGAGATCGGCGGATTCGGCGGCGAGCTCGCGCTTCTTGCCCCGGACGCCTTCGATCACCGTCTCGATCGCCTCCTCCCCCAGCTTCTGGGCGATCTTCTCGGTCCCCTTGGCGAAGAGTCGCGCGGTATTGGAGGTGTCGGGGTTGGCGCCTTTGCGGCTTTCAACCACCTTGTAGAGGCGGTCGAGAACCGTTGCATCCAATGGCCGCCCGGAATCCTGCGGCATAAGCCCTTCCCTAGATGTCGAGGTTGCTATTGTACTGGAATACCAGGGATTGGGGTATTACAGATTTTGTATTCCCGCTTCAGAGCACGGCATGGTGATCGAGGATTGATCGCCGGTGAGCACGGAAGGTGGTTTGAATGGGCCTTCCGAATGAGGAGGTCACCGATGCCGAGGCTGACAGCGATGCTCGTCCTGCTGGTGCTGCTGGGGGCGGCCGGCTGCAGCGTGGGGCCGCATGACAAGAGCGCCGAGGGATGCGCGGACCAGGCCGCGCTTTGCCATCAGCCCCCCGATCATTCGAGCAGCGGCTCCTCCGGGAACACGGGCAACGGCGGGGGCATGGGCCACGGGATGATGTGAGCCCCGGCCCCTCAGCCCTCCCGGCGATAGCACTCCCACCCCGCGGCCCTGAGATTGCAGGCCGGGCATTCACCGCAGCCATGGCCCCAGTCATGGCGCATTCCCCGCTCGCCCAGATAGCAGCTGTGGCTCTCCTCCCGGATCAGATCCACCAGCGTCGTTCCGCCCAGCTCCCGCGCCAGGCGCCAGGTCGCGGCCTTGTCGATCCACATCAACGGGGTATGGAGCACGAAGCGGCGGTCCATGCCGAGGTTGAGGGCGACCTGGAGCGCCTTGATGGTGTCGTCGCGGCAGTCGGGATAGCCGGAATAGTCCGTCTCGCACATGCCCCCGACGATATGTCGCAGCCCCCGGCGATAGGCCAGCGCCGCAGCGAAGGTAAGAAAGATGATGTTGCGGCCCGGCACGAAGGTGTTGGGCAGGCCGCCCGCTCCCATCTCGATGGCGGTCTCCCGGGTCAGCGCCGTGTCGGAGATCTGGCCGAGGGCCGCAAGGGCGATGGTGTGCTCCTCGCCGAGGCGCTGCGCCCAGGCCGGATCGATTCTCGCAAGGCCAGCACGCAGCCCGGCACGACCTTCGAGCTCGATGCGGTGCCGCTGGCCGTAGTCGAAGCCCAGGGTCTCGACCAGGTCGAAGCGCTGCAGCGCCCAGGCGAGGCAGGTCGTCGAATCCTGGCCGCCCGAGAAGAGAACCAGGGCGCCTTCGCTCATGTCCGGACAGCAATTCCCGCGGCGGCCAGCACCGCCTTGGCCTCGGCGATGGAGTGCTGGCCGAAATGGAAGATCGAGGCCGCGAGCAGGGCGTTGGCATGGCCTTCGGCCACGCCTTGCACCAGATGATCCAGGGTCCCCACACCCCCCGAGGCGATCACTGGCACGCTCACCGCATCGGCGATGGCGCGGGTGAGGGGAAGGTCATAGCCGAGCTTGGTGCCGTCGCGGTCCATGGAGGTCAGCAGGATCTCCCCGGCGCCGAGCGCGGTCAGGCGCTGGGCCCATTCCACGGCATCGAGGCCGGTGGCCTTGCGCCCCCCATGGGTGAAGACCTGCCAGCGGCCGGCGGCGACTGTCTTGGCGTCCACGGCCCCCGCCTTGGCGTCCACGGCCACCACGATGCATTGGCTGCCGAACTTCTCCGCCGCCCGGCGGACGAGCTCGGGCTCGGCCACGGCGGCGGTGTTGATCGAGACCTTGTCGGCCCCCGCCAGGAGCAGACGGCGGATATCCTCCAGGCTGCGCACCCCGCCGCCGACGGTGAGCGGCATGAAGCAGCGCTCCGCGGTGCGGGCCACCACATCCAGCATGATGTCGCGGTTCTCCGCGCTGGCGCCGATATCGAGGAAGCAAAGCTCGTCGGCCCCGGCCTTGTCATAAACCGTCGCCTGCTCCACCGGATCGCCGGCATCGCGCAGATCGACGAAATTGACGCCCTTCACGACGCGGCCCGCCGCCACATCGAGGCAGGGAATGACGCGGATCTTCAGCATCAGCCCGGGCCGCCGGGCTGAGGCTTCGGATCGCCCAGAAGCTGGGGGGTGCAGCGGCTGAGGGCCTCGCGCAGGTCGATGCGACCGTCATAGAGCGCCCGGCCGACGATCACGCCGGCCACCCCCGTCGCCTTCAGCGCCGTCAGCTCGCCGAGACCCGCCACCCCGCCCGAGGCGATGACGGGGATCGGCAGAGCGGCGGCGAGATGGGCCGTGGCGGCGATATTGGCCCCGGCGAGGAGCCCGTCGCGATCGACATCGGTGAAGATGAGGGCCGCCACCCCGGCATCGGCAAAGCGCAACGCCAGGTCCAGGGCCGTGACCTCGCTGGTCTCGGCCCAGCCCTCGACGGCGACCCGCCCGCCGCGGGCATCGACCCCGACGGCGATCCGGCCCGGATGGCGGCGGCAGGCCTCGCGCACCAGGGTCGGGTCCTTGAGGGCCGCCGTGCCGAGGACGATCCGGGCGATTCCGGCCTCGAGCCAGGAATCCAGCGTGGCGGCGTCTCGGATGCCGCCGCCGAGCTGGCAGGGAATGGTGACCGCGGCGAGGATCGCTTCGACCGCCCGGCGATTCACGGGCTTGCCCGCGAAGGCGCCGTCGAGGTCGACCAGATGGAGCCATCCGGCCCCGGCCTCGGCGAAGCGGCGCGCCTGATCGGCGGGGTCGTGGTTGAAGACCGTCGCCTGCCGCATCTCGCCGCGGCGCAGCCGCACGACCGCGCCCTGCTTCAGATCGATGGCCGGATAGAGGATCACGTGGCGTCAATTCCTTCCTGAGCGATCAGACGCGTCGATGACCCGGCGCCGGCTCGATCCGCGGCAATGACCGCCCGAAGCTCAGGCCAGATCCTTCCAGAAGAACAGCCCCGCGACCCATCCCCCCTCGACCCGGGCATAGCGCGGGTGGGTCCCGTAGTGGCTGTAGCCGAGTGACTGGTAGAGCTGGATCGCCGCCTCTTGCGTCTCGCGCACGTCGAGATTGAGGACGCTGACGCCCTGGACCCGGGCCTCCTCCTCCACCGCCAGCACGATGCCGCGGGCGAGCCCATGGCCGCGGGCCCAGGGGGCAACGAAATTGGTCGTGAGCTGTGCGGTATGGGCCTGGGCCTCGTTGTTGCGCGGGGGCCGGATGAGCTGGGCCGTGGCGCAGATGACGCCGTCGAGCCGGCCGACCAGGAGGATGCGCTCCGGCACCAGCAGCACGCCCTTCCAATAATTCTCCATCGTCTGGCGCTGCGGTGGCTTCAGCCAGCCGAAGCCGCCCCCGGCGCGAATGCCGTCATCGGCCGCCTCGCAGAGCTCCTGCAGATCGAGCTTGGTGAGCTTGGTCAGCTTCTCGATCGAGGTGCTGGCCATCGCGATCAGGGCCGCCAGCTGAGAAAATTGGCGAGTAGCCGGAGCCCCGTCGCCTGGCTCTTCTCGGGATGGAACTGCACGCCGGCCATATTGTCGCGCGCGATGGCCGCCACCACCGGGCCGGCATAATCGGCCCTGGCGAGCAGATCCTCATCGGCGCCCAGGCGCAGATGATAGCTGTGGACGAAATAGACATCGGCATCCTGGGCGATGCCCGCCAGCAGCGGATGCTCCCGTGAGCGATGCAGCTCGTTCCAGCCCATATGGGGGATCTTGACCGGCCGCGGCGCGAGCGGCACGACCTCGCCCGCGATCCAGCCGAGCCCCTCATGGCGGCCATGCTCGAGCCCGGCCTGGGCCATGAGCTGCATGCCGACGCAGATACCGAGGAAGGGCCGTCCTTGGCGGCGGACCGCCTGGTCCAGCGCTTCCACCATCCCCGGGAGGCGGTCGAGCCCGGCCCGGCAATCGGCGAAGGCGCCCACCCCCGGCAGCACGATGCGCGCGGCCGCCGCCACCGCCGCCGGATCGGCGGTGACCTCGACATCCGCCCCGGCCGCGGCCAGAGCCTTGGCGGCAGACCGGAGGTTGCCGGAACCGTAGTCGATGACGACGGTCTTCATGGAGCGTCCCTCGACAGCGACGCTAGGTCAGCGTGCCGCCGAGCACGCCCTTGGTCGAGGGCACGGCATCGGGCTTGCGCGGATCGATGGTGACCGCCGCCCGGAGCGCGCGCGCCAGCCCCTTGAAGCAGCTCTCGACGATATGATGGTTGTTCTCGCCGTAGAGATTTTCGATATGCAGGGTCAGCCCCGCGGCCTGGGCGAAGGCATGGAACCATTCGCGGAAGAGCTCGGTA
>DATHQQ010000448.1:0-5038 GCA_035482595.1 Verrucomicrobiia bacterium | reverse complement strand
GGCCGCATCGCGGCCCTTCCCTTCAAGGCGGGCGACCGGGTTTCCGCCGGGGCGGTGGTAGCTGAACTCTCCAATCCCGAGCTCGCGGCCGCCGTCGATGAAGCCCGGGCGGCCGTCGGCGTGGCCCGGGCGGCGCGCGAGCGGGTCTATGCCGGCGTGCGCCAGGAGGAGGTTAACATCGCGGCCCGCGAAATGGACAAGGCCAATGCCGATCTGACCCTTGCCAAGCAGCAATTTGCCCGGACCTCGGATCTCGCCAGCCACGGGCATGCCCCGCTGCAGGATCTGGACAATGCCCGGGCGAATGTCGCCACGGCGGCCGCCAATCTCCGCGTCACGCAATCCCGCTATGCCGAGGCGCAGCGCGGCCCGACGGCGGAAGACCGCGCGCTCGCCGACGCCAGCCTCGCGGCGGCCCAGGCCTCTCTCGTGGTGCTGGAGCGGCGGTTCGACAAGCTGCAGCTCAAATCCCCCGTGGAGGGGGTGGTGGAAGTGGTCGTGGCCGAGCCGGGGGAAGCGACGGTCCCCGGCCGTACCGTGCTGACCATCGCCGATACCGGCGAGCCCTGGTTCGATTTCAATATCCGGGAGGATGAGCTGAGGGGCCTCGGCATGGGCACCCCGCTGGTGCTGATCGAAGGGGTGGGCGGCAAGCAGGTGTCGGCGAAGATTTCGGAGGTGCGCCGGCTGGGCGATTTCGCGACCTGGCGTGCCGCCCGCGCCGTGGGAGACCATGATCTCAATACCTTCTCAGTCCGTGCCGATCCCGTCGAGCCTGTCGCGGGGCTGGAGCCGGGCGTCACCGTCTGGATCGCCGGCCGCTGACGCTTCCGCCGGTCTGATCGAATATTCTTCCAGCAAAGCGTGAGATAGAATTCTCCCGTAAACTGGCAGGGAACTCGCGTCCGGCGCTGCCTCAGTCTCAATTCGTCATTCCCGCGAAAGCGGGAATCCAGGGCCGTGGCTCCCGTCACTTGCCCTGGATGCCCGCTTTCGCGGGCATGACGGCAGAGAGAGAGGCGAAAGTCTCCGGCGCGCTGGCCTTGCGACAACAGGGGAGAGCACGCCATGACGAGACCGATCACCGAAGCCGACATGTCCAAGCGCGCGGCCGAGATGGAGCCCTGGTACTGGTGGGGGCTGCCGACCTTCTACAAATGCCCGTGGAACGGCGATCCTGCGGCTTGCGATATCGGCCTCGTGGGCGTCCCTCATAGCTCGGGCAATGGCTCGACGGAACGCGACCAGCATCTGGCGCCCCGCGCCGTGCGCCATATGTCGGGCTGGTATCGCCGCGCCCATCAGAAATTCGGCTTCCGGCCCTGGGATGAATTCCGCATCCACGACCTGGGCGACGTGCCGCTGCCCGAAGCCATGGTCAACGACGTCTGCGTGGACCATATCGAGGAGTTCTATACCCGCCTCGATGCGGCCGGGGCGCGGCCGGTCTCGATCGGCGGGGATCATTCGATCACCGGTCCCATCCTGCGCGCTCTCGGCGGTCCGGAATCCAAGCTCTCGAAGGGGCGGAAGCTCGCGCTGGTGCATTTCGACGCCCATCGCGACGATTACGAATACCTGCCCCATTGGCTGGGGAGCAAACGCTCCGCCGCCCATTGGGCCGCCTATACCATCCGCGAGGGGATCGTCGATCCCGACCACAGCATCCAGCTCGGCATGCGGGGCAATCCGATGCGGGCGCGCGCCGATCCGACCCAGAGCGACACGGGCTATCGCATCCTGCCCGCCGAGACGATCTTCGAGCTCGGGCCCGAGGAGGTCATGCGCATCATCCGCGAGCGGGTCGGCGATCTGCCGGTCTATATCACCTTCGACCTCGACGCCCTCGACCCCTGCGACGCGCCGGCGGTGGCCAATCTCGAGCCCGGCTATCGGGCGCTCCGGACCTATGAGGCGATCCGGCTCCTGCATGCGGTGAGAGGGCTGGACATCGTCGGGGCGGATATCGTCTGCATGATCCCCACCAAGGACACGCCCTGCCAGATCACCGCCATGACGACGGTGGTGCTGATGTTCGAGATGATCAGCCTGATCGCCGATCGGCTGCGCTCGCAGCGGCAGGCGAGCCCGGCAAAGTCGGGCGCGACGGCGCAAGCCGTCCCGGCCTGAGTCGCCTAGTTGCATCTCGCCTCCCGCCTTTCTTCCCCCTCGCCCCCCGAAGGGGGGAGAGGGCCGGGGTGAGGGGGCTGCGGTGGGTTCGGACCGGGTACATGTCGGACAATTTAGACCGGGAACATACCTGACAGATTTTCGCACTCGACGAAGGCTCTGCCTACGCTCGCGTGCATGGGCCGTGGTCGATTGACCCCCTCACCCTGACCCTCTCCCCCCTTCGGGGGGCGAGGGGAATAGAGGAAGCGAAGAGAGCAGCGTCTATCCGAACCACTCGATCCACCGCCCATGAGCCTGGGCGGTGGCGAGGCGGCGGCGCCAAGGTCCCTGGGCTCCGTCGGGCCAATAGGTGAGGGTGAGCTCGAACTGGTCTCCTGAGCTCGCCGCTTCGAAGGAGAGCCAGGCCAGCGGTCGCTCCGCCGTCGCCTCCGCCCCGGCCGCCTCGATCATCGCCGCGAAATCCCGGCGCGCCGCCGCGTCGAAATACTGCAGCACGATCGAGTGATAGATCACCATGGCCTGGCCGCCGGGCCGGGTCGCTAATTTGCGGGCCGTCCAATCGAGGGCGTCGGCGGCATCGACATGCACGCCGATCTTGCTCGCCAGGGCGATCGCCGCCCGCAGGCTGGCGAGCCGGTCCAATTGCTCGGGCCAGACATAGCCTTGGAGGCGCAGTCGTGCCTCGGGATCGGCGAGGTCGACCGGCCGCCGGTCGCAGGCCTGCCGTGCAGCGATGACCGGCTGGACATCGAGCCGCGGCGCGGGGCCTCGCCACTCGGCGGTGAGCGTCAGGCCCGGGTCGCTTCCCACCCAGCGATGCGGGCCCAAGCGATAAGCGAAGCGGTCCCAGCAAAGATTGAGCCCGGCGCTGGCGCCGATCTCATGCAGGTTCAGCGACAGGCCGCTCAGGGCTGCGATCTCCAGGAAGCCGCCGAGGAAGATGGCCGAGCGGCCGACCTCGTTGGTCTGGGGCGGATGGTCGAGGAAGCGCCGCAGCAGGGGCTCGTTCGCGGCGAGGGTTCGGCAGAGGACGGGCCAGAGCCGGTCGTCGGGTCGTCCGCCGGTGGAGGGGAGCTGGGCGGCCAGCGCCGGCGCCTCGCCGCCCAACGCCAGGAAATGCAGACCCCCGAAGAGCCGGAGCGGCAGGATGCCCCGTTCGAGATCGCCCCCCCAATCCGCGAGGAATTGGGCGAAGACTCCGTCGGCTTCGATATCCGCAGCGACCCTGCCCATGGCCTCGGCCCAGAGCGGCGAGCCGAGCTCGGCGCAATAGCCAGCCTGGCGGCGAAAGGCGGCCGCCAGAGCGGCAGGAGAATGTTTCATTTGCACGACGCTGCCTCATCCGCGGCCGATTCGCCGCTTGAGATTCAAGACTCGCTTCGGCATTGTGTCCAGCCGGCGCAAGGGTTTGGCGGGCCGGACGGAACAGGATTACCCCTTAGATGAAGATCGGCATCGCCAAGGAACGGCGCGCCCATGAGCGGCGCGTCGCGGTCTCTCCCGATACGGTCAAGAAACTCATCGGCCTCGGCGCCGAGGTAGCGATCGAATCCGGCGCCGGCCTGGGATCGGCCTATACCGACGACGCCTATGCCGCCGCCGGCGCCAAGATTGTGCCGGACGAGGCGGCCGCGCTTTCCGATGCGGATATCGTCCTCAAGGTGCAGCGGCCCCTGATCGGGGCGGAGGGCGGGCCGGACGAGGTTGCCCTGCTGAAGCGCGGCGCCATGCTGGTCGGCATCCTCTCGCCCTATGACGCGAAGGAGCAGCTCGCCCTCTATGCCGAGCGCGGCATCAATGCCTTTGCCATGGAGTTCATGCCCCGCATCACCCGGGCCCAGACCATGGACGTGCTGTCCTCGCAGGCCAATCTGGCGGGCTATCGCGCCGTGATCGATGCGGCGGCGGAATTCGGCCGGGCCTTCCCCATGATGATGACCGCCGCCGGCACGGTGGCCCCGGCCCGCGTCTTCGTCATGGGCGCCGGGGTGGCGGGGCTGCAGGCGATCGCCACGGCCCGGCGCCTGGGCGCCATCGTCAGCGGCACCGATGTCCGCCCCGCGGCCAAGGAGCAGGTGTCGAGCCTCGGCGCCACCTTCGTGGCGGTTGAGGATGAGGAGTTCAAGCAGGCCGAGACGGCCGCGGGCTATGCCAAGCCGATGAGCGCCGAATATCAGAAGAAGCAGGCGGCCCTCGTCGCCGAGCATATCAAAAAGCAGGATATCATCGTCACCACCGCCCTCATCCCCGGCCGGCCGGCACCGGTGCTGGTGAGCGAGGAGATGGTGGCCTCGATGAAGCAAGGCTCCGTCATCGTCGATCTGGCGGTGGAGCAGGGCGGCAACTGTCCGCTCAGCGAGCCGGGCAAGGTGGTGGTGAAGCATGGCGTCACGCTGGTCGGCCATCTCAATGTGCCGAGCCGCATCGCCGTCGATGCCAGCGCGCTCTATGCCCGCAATCTGTTGGCTTTTCTGACGCCGCTGATCGACAAGGAGACCAAGGCGCTGAAGATCAATTGGGAGGACGAGATCATCAAGGGCACGGCGCTGACCCGCGACGGCCAAGTGGTGCATCCCGCCTTCGCCGCAGCAGGAGCCTAGCCCCGATGGAGACCACGATCCCGCATGTGCCTTTCGTCCTGGGCCTCACGGTCTTCGCTTTGGCCTGCTTCGTCGGCTATTACGTCGTCTGGCGGGTGACCCCGGCGCTGCATTCGCCGCTGATGGCCGTCACCAACGCCATCTCCAGCGTCATCATCGTGGGCGCGCTGATCGCGGCGGGGCCGGCGAATTTCAACTTCTCCCAGATCATGGGCTTCATCGCCGTGACGCTGGCATCCGTGAACATCTTCGGCGGCTTCATCGTGACCCATCGCATGCTGTCGATGTTCAAGAAAAAGACGAAG
>DATHQQ010000447.1:0-4886 GCA_035482595.1 Verrucomicrobiia bacterium | reverse complement strand
TCCCCCTGGTCGCCCTCCTTCGCGTGTTTGCCCTTCCAGCGGTCGACCATGGTCTCGCTGACCTTCTCGGGATGCTGCGGCGGGCCGACGAAGGGCTCGCAGGCGTCGGGCTTGCGCGGGGGCGGGGGATCGAGCTCGGGTCCCATCTTGCGCATCAGGCGGCCCGGCGCGCCGGCCGGCATTGGCGAGACCTGGGGCGATACCGGGGACATCGCCGATGCACCGTTCATCACCCGCGCCGCGATGGAATCGGCCTCGCGCTCATAGGCATCGCCTGCCTCGCCCAGGTGGATCTCGCTCGAGCCCCCCTGAGCCGGCTGCTGCAGCACATGGGTCAGCTCATGGGCCAGGACCATCTCGCCCGTTCTCGTCGCCGGTGAATACTGGCCCCGCGCGAAGACGATATGCGGGCCGACCGCATAGGCGGTGGCGCCGACGGCGCGGGCGGAGGCATCGGCCTGGCCGTCGGCATGGATCCGGACCCGGCCGAAGTCATGGCCGAAGCGCTGCTCCATCGAGCCGCGCGTCGCGGTATCGAGAGGTTGGCCGGCGGTGTTCAGCACCTGGCGGACGGTCGGCGGCACGGCCTCGGCGCTGTTCTGGGCCGCGTGCCCGGTCTTGCCCTTCGCGCAGGCATCGCAATGGCAACCCCCGGCCGAGGGCCGGCTGCCCGCGCATTTTCGCTGGAGCATTGCCGCCGGGAGCGGCGACACCGCCATGGGTTGCCGTGCCATGGCAAGCCGGCTCATGGCTTCTCCCGCCGGCCGATGCCGTGCGCCCCGATGCCTTGCGCCGTCACGATGCCGATCTGGCCCGGCTTGCTGCCGGGCGGGATGGCCAGCCTGCCGACGGGGTACCGCGGGATATCGCCCAGCGCCGTCAGGTTGTGAAGGGCTGCCGGGTCGGCAAGAAGGCGGCCCAGCTCCGCTTCCAATCCCGCCGCGATCTCATGGCGGTCCTCATGGCGGAAGCCCCTGAGGGCAAGGCTCTCGATATGGAGCTTGATTCGCTTCATGCCCATCCCCGGACCTCCGCCCCGCTGAGCGGACGCTCGCGCTTGGCTGCTTCGCCGTGGGCCGCGCGCAGCAGATGGGCCATGTCCACCGGCTCGCCGGCCTCGGCGGCATGGAAGGCGGCATTGAGGGCGATGTTGCGGATATTGCCGCCGGCCATGTGGAGCTGGGCCAGCCGGGTATAGTCGAGGTTCTGCACCGGTGCTGCTGCCGGGAAGACGCGGCGCCAGATCGCCTCGCGCTCGCCGGCATCGGGGAAGGGGAAGTGGATGACGAACCGCAGCCGGCGCTGGAAGGCACTGTCCAGCGCCGCCTTCTGATTGCTGGTGAGGATGGCGAGGCCGCGATAGGCCTCCATGCGCTGGAGGAGATAGCTCACCTCGATATTGGCGTAGCGATCGTGGCTGTCCTTGACCTCGCTGCGCTTGCCGAAGAGGGCGTCGGCTTCGTCGAAGAGCAGGATGGCCCCTCGGTCCTCGGCGGCATCGAAGACCCGGGCGAGGTTCTTCTCTGTCTCGCCGATGTATTTGCTCACCACCGCGGAGAGGTCGATGCGGAAGAGCTCGAGATGCAGCTCACTGGCCAGCACCTCCGCCGCCATGGTCTTGCCGGTCCCGCTCTCGCCCTCGAACAGGGCCGAGATGCCGAGCCCGCGATTGTTCTTCGCGGCGAACCCCCAGCGGTCATGCACCGTCAGGCGGTGACGCAACTGGACGGTGATCTGCCGCAGGATCGCCTTCTGGGCGTCGGGCAGGACGAGGTCGTCCCAACCGGCGGCCGGCTCGATAGGCTGCGCCAGGCCTTCCAGCCGCGGGCGCTCCATGGCGCGGCAGGCCTGCCAGAGGGCAGTCGCCGGATCGGGCAGCACGGCGGCTGTCCGGGACAGACCGGCAGCCGCGCGCTGGATATCCTGCGCGCTCAGCCTGAATTCCGAGACGATGTCTTCGAGCGTGCTCGCCAGACGGGGTGCTGCGCTGCCCAGGGCTTGCTCCCACAGGCGAAGCTGGTCGCGGCGATCGGGCTTTTCCACCTGGTAGCGCAACTCGCTGCGGGCAAAGCTCGCGGGCTTGCGGAGCGCCACGAGGGTGAGGCCGCCCACCCGTTCGACGAAACGGCCCGCCGAGCTCCCGGGCGCGGCCTCGGCGCATTCCACCAGCAGCGCGCTGTCGAAAAGCGCGGTCTCACGCTCCCATAGGGAGGCCAGGAGCTCCACCTCATGCGCGCCGGCGGGAATGTCCTCGGCGGCGATGGCATGGAGCAGCAGGCCGCAACGGCCGGCAATCCGGGCCGCCATGTCGCGCTTGCCATGCAGGTCGCCGCCCCAGAGCTGCAGGACCGGCAGCGGCGGCTCGAGATCGTCGAGGGCAGCCGCGATGGAATCGACCGCGGCCTGATGCGCCTCGGCCATCGCCGCCGGTTCGCCGATCCGGCGGAGCAGGGGCTGCAGGCGCGGGTCGATCTGATTGACGCCGGCGAGGTAGTGCAGCACGCGCTCGTCGATGCGCAGCCGCGCCGAGACCAGGGTGGCATCTTCCGCCGGCTCGAGGAGCCGCCAGCGGCGCAGCGGCCGCGAGGGGCTGAGGGCGCTCCAATGGGCTTCGGGCAGTAAGGCCAAAGCGAGGGCGAAGCTCGCCCAGGGGCGTTGAGCCCCGCCCGGCGCCGCGGCGCAGAGCGGGGCGAACTCTGCATCCATCTCCACCCCTGCCGCGAGCAGGAGCAGATCGCGCTCGAAGGCGGAAAGGCCGAAGCGCTCGGACAGGCGGTCGATGCCCGCCGGGGCCGCAAGCTCGGCACGGCAGCGCGCCACCTGCTCGCCGGCATCTTCGGCGGCTTCGCCGCGGAGCGCCCGCTTCAGCCGTGCGAACTCCGCCACCAGCAGGCGCTGGTTGCCCTCCGTCCAGTCCTGACGAAGCTCGGGGCGGGGCTGGGGGGCGTTCATGAGATGTTGATCCGCTGGTCGAGGAAGACGGGCGGAAGGGCGGCGCGATCGATGATCGGACTGTCGATGCCGTCGATCCTGAGCCGGGCCAGATGCGCGCCGACCGGCGCAAGCGGAATGACGAAATCGAGCGCGGTCACTGGCGGGACGAAGGGCTGGGGTGCGATCTCCTGCTGGCCCAGCACGAGGCTCACCTGCTGGCCGGCGCGCAAGGCCGGAGTGAAGTTGAGGGTGAAGCTCGCCGCGCCGGCCCCGTCGCGCACGACACTCATCGGCAATCCCAGAAGATCGGGCGCCAGCGTCATGGCCAGGCGGTTGGTCTCGCGCGGCTGCGGCTCCCCAGGACGCAGGACCTGCGCGCCCACGCGATAGGCGCCGACCGGGAAATTGAGCGCCTGGGCGCCGGGGATCGTGAACTGCATCAGCGCCGGCCCGCCTGTCGCCAGGGCCGCCAGGCTCTGGTCGATCCCGAACCGGTCGTTGCTGAGCAACACCGTGCGGCCGGTGCCATCGAGGTGGTGGCCCTGGAGGTCGATGACCTGGTCCAGCCGGGCGACGGGCTGGCCGTCATGCGGTGCCAGGACCTCCAGCATGGGCAGCGGCGGTACGAGGCCCGCCTGCACGACCACGCCGCGGTCGCGGTGGCTGATGGGATCGACCGGCCCGCGGGAGAGCACCGGCAGGGGCGAGCCGACGGGCTCCCTGGCCTGGATCAGCACCACGCTCGCCATATAGGCGGCAGTGGGACGGAAGTGGCTGAGCGTCGCCGTCCAGAGCTTCGATATCTCCTCGGTGTCGAGATATTCGGGGGTGATCTTGATCTGCTCGATCTGGTTCTCCAGCCCTGAATCGGCGAGGGCGCGCAGCGCGGGCGGCAGCGCCGTTCCCACATCCGGCGAAGGGCTGAGCGCCATCTGGATCGCCTGTCGCGTCAGCACCGGCGTCTCGTGCAGGAGCTGCATGGCATAGCCGAGGAGAATCTCCGCGTGGAGATCGCCGTTGCTGTAGGCAGAGAGCAGATAGTGCAGGTTGAGCGCGAGCGGCGCATTGGCGAGGCGCTGGCGCCCCGAGCCGTCGCGCGACGGCAGGCTCTCGTTGCGCCAACCGGTGTTGGGGGTGACCCGGTGAAGGAACAGATTGATCTGGGATGCCTCGGTGCCGTTGGCCGCCACGACGCGGTCCGGCGGCACGACGCTGATGCTGACCGTGCTGCCCAGCACGCCGCTGATGTTATGGTTGATGAGCCCGTCGTTGAGCAGGTCGCGCAAGGTGGCGGTGACGCCGGCGATGGCGAGCGCGCTGCTCATGAGCGACCAGCCTTTCGGCGGGCGAGATATTCCTCCAGGCTCAAGGCGCGTTGGCTGCGGGCCGGCGCGCGCTTCGGCTGCGGCACCTCATGCACCGCAGTGACCTCGATGCGCCCGATGCTGACATGCACCTCGGTGGTCTCCTCGACGGGCGTCCGCCAGGTGGCGCTTTGTGCCCTCGAGGCACCTTTGAGCAAGGCGGTGCCCGGACCCTGCTGCGGGGGGAGCAGCGGCGGGACGCGCCGCAGGGGCCCGGGTCCCTCGTCGCTCGCCAGTGAGGCCGCCTCGGCGCCATGCGCCGCCGCAGGCACGATCGGATCCGGGATCCCGCCTATCGGGGAATCCGCCGCGCGCCGAAGCGCTCGACCCGCATCGATCGCTTGCGCTGCCTCACGGGCGTTGAGATTGTCCCGCGGGGGAGCATCCTTGGCTGCCGGCGCCAGGATCGAGGGCCGTAGCAGCGATCGCGAGGCCGGCGTCGGAGCAGGGCTCGCCACCCCTTCGTCAACACCATCCGGCCGCGCCGGCGCCGGGCCTTGGGCGAGCTCTTGGGGTGCGGCGCCCCGGGGCAGGCTTTGCAGGGAGGGAGGAGGCGCCACGGCCTCGCTGCCGGCTTCGGCCAGGCCC
>DATHQQ010000446.1:0-7020 GCA_035482595.1 Verrucomicrobiia bacterium | reverse complement strand
CATGCCCTGCCGTGGCCGTCTCAGGTTCCCTGATGGGAAGCGGGGGTTTATACAGGTCGACCGCGGCCCTGGCAAGAGCCCGGCCTCAGGGTCTACCCATGTCGTCATCCCCGCGAAAGCGGGGATCCAGGGCCCTAGGCGTCACTGGTTGCCCTGGATTCCCGCTTTCGCGGGAATGACGGGAGTAAAAGGGAGACGGTAGGGACCGGAACCACCTCCGCCCGCCCTACCTGGGCGAGCGGGGAAGGAACCGATTGTCGGGCCGTGCCGTAGCCCCGCTCAGCGCGGTGCCAGCACCATGACCATCTGGCGGCCTTCGAGGCGGGGAAACTGCTCCACCTTGGCGGCGGCATCGAACTGGGTGCGGACGCGTTCGAGAACTTGCGCCCCCAGCTCCTGATGCACCATCTCACGGCCGCGGAAGCGCATGGTCACCTTGACCTTGTCGCCTTCCTCGAGGAAGCGGCCGACCGCGCGCATCTTCACGTCGTAATCATGCTCGTCGATACCGGGACGGAGCTTGATCTCCTTGACGTCGATGACCTTCTGCTTCTTGCGGGCCTCGTTGCGCTTCTTCTGGGCCTCGTATTTGAACTTTCCGATGTCCAGGATCTTGCAGACCGGCGGATCGGCATTAGGGGAGATTTCTACGAGATCGAGGCCCACCTCGGCGGCCATGTTGAGCGCTTCGCGCAGCGAGGTGACCCCGGCCATCGTTCCGTCTTCCTTTACCAATCGGACGCTCGGCACGGTGATCTGGGCGTTGATGCGCGGTCCGTCACGGGACGGGGCGGCATCCATAGGCGATCTGGCGATAGGTCGTACTCCTTTGTTGTTGACCGGAACCTTGAAACGAAACGTCTAGGGAAGGTCGGCGGGCGAGAGCGCCTCCGCCTTCAGTTTATTGACCGCCTCCCCCAGGGCAAGGACTTCCTGCTTCTCCACCCCCAGGCGCCGCATGGCCACGCTGTCGTTCTCGGCCTCGCGTTTGCCGACCACCAGCATGACCGGAACCTTGCCCAGGGAGTGTTCGCGGACCTTGTAATTGATCTTCTCGTTGCGCAGGTCAAGCTCCGATCTCAAACCCGCGGCGTCGAGGGCGGCCTTCACCCGCTGGGCGTGGGCATCGCCCTCGCTGGTGATGGTGGCGACGACGATCTGGACCGGAGCCAGCCAGAAGGGGAACTTCCCGGCGTAATTCTCGATCATCACGCCGATGAAACGCTCCATGGAGCCGAAGATCGCCCGGTGCAGCATGACCGGGCGGTGCTTCTGACCGTCCTCGCCGATATAGCTGGCGCCCAGGCGCTCCGGCAGGATGAAGTCGAGCTGCAGCGTGCCGCATTGCCAGGAGCGGCCGATGGTGTCGCGCAGGTGGAACTCCAGCTTCGGCCCGTAGAAGGCGCCCTCGCCCGGGGCCAGGGCATAGGGAATGCCCGAGGCATCGATGGTCTCTCGCAGATCCCTCTCGGCCCGGTCCCAGACCTCGTCGGTGCCGGCCCGCAAGGCCGGCCGGTCGGCCAGGCGCACCCTGACATCGGTGAAGCCCAGATCCGCGTAGACCGAGATCAGCAGCTTGAAGAAGGCGGCACTCTCCGCCTTGATCTGCTCCTCGGTGCAGAAGATATGGGCATCGTCCTGGGTGAAGGCGCGCACCCGCATGATGCCGTGGATGGCGCCCGAGGGCTCGTTGCGGTGGCAGGCGCCGAACTCCGCCAGGCGCAGCGGCAGATCGCGATAGCTCTTCAGCCCCTGATTGAAGATCAGGATATGGCAGGGGCAGTTCATCGGCTTCAGCGCCAGCACGTCGTCGTCGGTCTTCACCACGAAGATGCCGTCGCCGAATTTGTCCCAATGGCCCGAGGCCTCCCAGAGGCTGCGGTCGAGAAGCTGGGGCGAGCGCACCTCGAGATAGCCCGCACCCTCGAGGCGCTTGCGCAGATAGCGCTCCAGGGTGCGGAACAGGGTCCAGCCCTTGGGATGCCAGAAGACCGAGCCCACCGCTTCCTCGCCCAGATGGAACAGGCCCATCTCCCGGCCGATGCGGCGGTGATCGCGCTTCTCCGCCTCCTCCAGCATATGGAGGTAGTCGTCGAGCTGCTTCTGGTCCGGCCAGCAGGTGCCGTAGATGCGCTGCAGCTGCGGGTTCTTCGGATCGCCGCGCCAGTAGGCCCCCGCCAGCTTCGTCAGCTTGAAGGCCTTGCCGAGCTTGCCCGTCGAGGGCAGATGCGGGCCCGTGCACATGTCGAGCCAGCTGCCCTGGCGGTAGACGGAGATCTCCTCGTCCTCGGGGATCTCGCGCACCCAGTCGGCCTTGAAGCTCTCGCCATGCTCGCGGAAATAATCGGCGATGCGGTCGCGGCTCCAGATTTCGCGGGTGATCTTCTCGTCGCGGTCGACGATCTCGCGCATGCGCTGCTCGATGGCGGCGAAATCGTCCGGCGTGAAGGGCGCCTCGCGGGCGAAGTCGTAGTAGAAGCCGTTCTCGATCGAGGGGCCGAAGGTGATCTGGGTCCCGGGATAGAGCTCCTGCACCGCCTCGGCCAGAACATGGGCGCAGTCATGGCGCAGCAGGTCGAGGGCGTCGGGGTGGGTGCGGGTGACGATCTCGACCCGGGCGTCCTGCTCGATGGACGCCGACAGATCCTTGACCGTACCGTCGATTTTGACGGCGAGCGCCGCCTTGGCGAGACCCGGCCCGATGGCAGCCGCCAGATCGGCCCCGGACAGCGGCCGCTCGAACTGGCGCCGACTGCCGTCCGGAAGCGTAATCGAGATCATGGCGTGGGATGCGGGCACATAAGGGGCGGCAATATCTAGGGGGAGCAAGGAACCTGTCAAGCCGCCTTGGCCGCGATAGCCGCGACTTTGCCCGCCTGTGACGGAGAGAGAACGTCAGGCGGCCTTGGCGTCCATCAGGAGGTCGAGGAAGATCTCGATCATCGCCGCTGCGGAGGTGGCGCGGTTGAAATGCTGGCGGGCAATCGCGCTGGCCTCCGGCGCGAGAGCCTGGCGCTCGGCGGCGGAGAGGTCCAGGGCCTCGCCGATCGCCTGGGCCAGAGCCGCGCGATCGCTCGGCGGGACGAGCCAGGTCATGCGGCTCTCACCGGTCTGCTCGCGCAGCAGCGGGCTGTCGAAGGCGACGACCGGGCGGCCCATGGCTTGGGCCTCGGCGACGACCCGGGCGAAGCCCGTGCCGTCGGCCCGGGCATAGACGACGACATCGGCCAGCATATAGGCGGCGGGCATGTCGCGGCAGTCGTCGCCGATCATCAGCCGGCCCTCGACCCCATGCTGGCGGGCGAGCCCCGCCAGCTCCTTGCTGTAGCCGGGCCCGGCCGGGGCCTCGGCGGCGAAGACGCAATGGAGATCGCGATGGCCCATGAGCGCCAGGGCCTCGATCAGCACCCCATGGCCGCGGGAGCGGGCGACGCGGCCGGGCAGCATGATCACCGGCGGCCCGTCGGGCAGGCGCCAGGCCTGGGAGAGCTGAATCATCCGCTCGGCGCTGACCCGGGTCGGGTCGAAGCGCGGCAGATCGATGCCGGGGGTGATGACCAGGGGCCGGCCGCCGGGGAGGCGGTGACGGCTCGCCAGATGCTCGGCCGCCGTCTCGGAGACGGCGATCACCCGCTGGGCCCCCTCCAGCACCCCGTTGCGCCGGAGCTCGGCGAAGGTCTCGGGCGGGTAGAGGCTATGGCAGGTGAGGGTATAGACCGCGCCGGTCTCCTGGGCCGCCTTCTTGGCGAGCCAGGCCGCGCTCGGCACATGGGTATGAATGATGGAGATCCGATGCTCGCGGATCAGCTTCACCAGCCGGCGGACATTGGTCCACCGACCCAGGGCATTGTCGCCGGCGAAGGGCATGACGATATGAGTGGCGCCGCAGCGCAGGAGATCGGCAACCAGCCGGCCGCCGGCGGAGACGACCACCGCTCTGCCGCCGGCCGCCACCACGCCGACGGCGACGTCGACCGCCGCCCGGGCCGGGCCGTTGGGCCCCAGGTCGGGGACCACTTGCAGCACGCCCAGGCGGTCGGAGATCGCCGCCCAGGGATCCGTGCTATGGATGTCGTCGCTTGCGTCCGGCGAGCTTGGCAGCCCGGGTCCCCTCTCCATGAAGTCAATCCAGCCCCTACCGATGACAATGCAGATTCTAGCACGCGAAGATGGTTCCTCAACTGCATATTGTCGTGAACCCGGCGCTAACCCGCCAGGGATAGTGTTTCTGCCCGGATTTCGCTCTGACATGGGCGGGACGAAGGCGATGGCCCTGGCCGAGCATTGCCGGGCCCGGGAGCAGCCTTTCCTGCGCTTCGACTACTTCGGCCATGGCGCCTCCTCGGGCGATTTCCGGTCGGGAAGCATCGGCCGTTGGACCGAGGATGCCCTTGCCGTGATCGACGAGCTGACCGAGGGCCCCCAGATCCTGGTCGGCTCCAGCATGGGGGGGTGGATTGCGCTGCTCGCCGCTTTGGCCCGGCCGGGCCGCATCCGGGGGCTGATCGGCATCGCCTCGGCCCCCGACTTCACCGAGGATCTGATCTGGAACCGCCTGAGCGCGGAGCAGGCCCGGCGCTTCAAGGCGAGCGGCGAGCTCTCGGCCCCTTCGGCCTATGAACCCGAGCTGATCCCGATCACCTATCGGCTGGTGGAAGAGGGCCGCCGTCACCTCCTCCTGCGCCGGCCCATCGCGCTCGCCTGCCCCGTGCGCCTGCTCCATGGCATGCAGGATCCCGACGTGCCCTATCAGACCTCCCTGCGGCTCGCCGAGAATCTTCCCGGCACCGAAGTGGTGGTCGAGCTGATCGAGGACGGCGACCATCGCCTGTCCCGGCCCGAGGATCTCGCGCGGCTCTTCGCCGCCGTCGACGGAATGACGGCCCGAGTTCGAACCCCTTAAAGCTTTTTCTCCGCCTCAAGGATTGCCGCAAGTCCGGCGCGGTAATCGGGAAAGGCGAGCCGCACGCCGAGCTCGCGCTTGATGCGGTCGTTCCGCACCCGCTTGTTGTCGTCATAGAAGCGGCGTCCCATCTCGCTCAGCTTCGCCTTGGCGAAGGGGACGAGGGCCGGCGGCGCCAAGCCGAGGAGTGTCGCCGCATAAGCGATCACATCGGCCGGCGCGGCGGGATCGTCGTCGCAGAGGTTATAGGCGGTGCCTGGATTTGGCCTGGCCATGGAGGCCCGCAGGGTCTGGGCGATGTCCTCGACATGGATTCGGCTGAAGACTTGGCCCGGCTTGTCGATGCGCTGGGCGCGGCCGGAGCGCAGGCTGTCGAGGGCCGATCGGCCCGGGCCATAGATGCCGGCCAGGCGGAAAATATGGATGGGCAGACCGGAGAGTCCGAGCCAGGCCCTCTCGGCCTCGAGGCGCCGGCGGCCACGCTCGCCGCTGGGGGTCAGCGCGCTCTCCTCATCGACCCAGCCGCCCTGGCGGTCGCCATAGACTCCCGTCGTGGAGAGATAGCCGGCCCAGGCGAGGCCGCGCCCCGGCCGCTTTGCCATTTCGGCGATCGCCGGCCCGCAGAGGTCGATCACGGGATCGCCCGCCGCATCCGGCGGCACGGAGCTCAGCAAATGCGTGCTGCCGGCAAGGGCGGCGGCCGGATCGCCCAACGGCCGCTCGCGGTCGAAGAGACAGGCCTCGATGCCCAGCCCTGCCAGCTCTTCGCGCCGCGCCTCGCTGCGGCAGGTGCCGGCGATCCGCCAACCCTCGCCTTGCAGCACCCGGGCGAGCGCCAGAGCGCTATAGCCGAGACCGAAGCAGAACAGGGAGGGCTTGCTTAACCTTGAGTCAGACATCTCGATCCGGCTTGCAAATCGGCGGCGAAGAGGGGAGCTTGGCGCCACCCTAAGAACGGCTCGAAGGCAACTCAAGCCCATGCGTCTGACGGCCTTGTCGATCGTGATGCTTCTGGCCGCCACGCCGGCCCTGGCCGACAGCTCGACGATCCCGGCACCGGGAGCGCCGGCCACCACTACACCCGGCGTCACGGGAAACGGGGTCCTGGGCGCGCCGGCGACCCCGTCGGAGATCGATCAGGCCCGGCAATATGCCGATTGCATGAGCCTCGCCGATAGCGCCCCCGACAAGGCCTTGGAGAAGGCGAAGGCCTGGCAGCGCAAGGATGGCGGCGCCCCGGCGGGGCATTGCGCCGCCGTCGCTCTGGTCGGGCTCGGGCGCTACAAGGAAGCGGCGAGCGCCATGGAGAAACTCGCCGTCGAGGAGCTCAAGGAGAACAAGGATCTTGCCGCCGGGCTCTACGGCCAGGCGGCGCAGGCTTGGGTGCTCGCGACCGACAATGCCCGCGCCATCAAGGACGAGTCGGCCGCGATCGCGCTGGCGCCCGACAATCCGGATCTGCTGGTCGACCGGGGTGTCATCCTCGCCTCCACCGGCAAGTACTGGGAGGCGGTGGATGATTTCAGCAAGGCCCATGACATGGCCGACAGGCGCGCCGACATCCTTGTCTTCCGCGCCACCGCCTATCGCATGCTGAAGAGCTTCGATCTCGCCCGCGACGATCTCGACCGGGCGATCGAGATCCAGCCCAAGAACCCCGATGCCTATCTCGAGCGCGGCATCATCCGCATGCTGGTCAAGGACACCGACGGCGCCAAGGCGGATTGGCAGAAGACGGTGGATTTCGGCCCCGGTACGCCGGCGGCGCAGACGGCCGAGGCCAATCTGAAGCAGCTCATGGCGCCGCCACCCGCAGCTGCGGCAGCCCCTCAGCCCGCGGCCGCGGCCCCTGCAACCCCAGCCGCACCAGCCCAGCCCGCGCCCGAACCGCCCCCGGCCGAGCCGATCAACCCGCAGCTCCCGCTCGTCCCGCAGCAGTAGTCGTCGGAGTGGCGGGACCCGCTCTCTCAACCGCCTTGGCCGGGACAAGCCCTGCCATGACGAAAAAAGAGTAGGCCGCCGGAAGGACGCGGACGACGTTCCCTAAAAATCCAGATCCGCGTAATGCCGTGGCGGCGGCGCGCCGGGGAGGTGGTCGCCGAGGAGGGGGCGGAAGC
>DATHQQ010000445.1:0-4888 GCA_035482595.1 Verrucomicrobiia bacterium | reverse complement strand
CAGGCCTGGCTCGCCACGGGCTCCGATCTCGGCGGCTCGCTCCGCACCCCGGCGAGCTTCTGCGGCGTGGTGGGCCTCAGGCCCAGCCCGGGTCTGGTGGCGAGCGGGCCCTCGGACTTTCCCTTCGACACCCTCTCCGTCAAAGGCCCCATGGCGCGCAATGTCGCCGATGCGGCGCTGATGCTCGATGCCATGGCGGGAAGGGTGGATGAGGATCCCATGTCGCTGGAGGCGCCGGCTGAATCCTTCCTCTCGGCGGCGCTCGCTCCCCGCCTGCCGCGCCGGGTCGCCTATTCGCCCGATCTCGGCATCTGCCGCGTCGCCCCGGCGGTGCGCGAGGTGACCGACGCCGCCATGGCGCTTCTGGCGGGCCAGGGCGTGGATGTGGTGCCGGCGACCCCCGATCTCTCCGATGCGCCGGAGATCTTCAAGACCCTGCGCGCCGCCGGCTTCGCCGCCGGGCTGCGCCAGGAATACGAGGAGCAGCGCCACCAGCTGAAGCCGGAGGTCGTCTGGAACATCGAGCATGGCCGCAGCCTCACCGCCGAGGATATCGGCCGGGCCGAGCGCGCCCGGGGCCAGCTCTATCACCGGATGCGGGGCTTCATGCGCGATGTCGATCTGCTGCTGGTCCCCGCCGCGATCCTCCCGCCCTTCGATGTCCAGACCCGTTGGATCCGCGAATGGGAGGGGGTGGTCTTCGAGAACTACGTCGAGTGGATCCGGATCACCTATGCCATCACCTTGAGCGCGCTGCCGGTCCTCTGCATCCCCTGCGGCCTGACGCCGCAGGGCCTGCCCATCGGCCTGCAACTCGTGGGCAAGCCCCGGGGGGAAGCCGGTCTGCTGGCGGCCGGGGCGGCTCTGGAGGCGGTCTTCGGCCTGGCGACAAGTCTCCCGATCGACCCGCGCCCCCCCTCTGCCGCCTGACAGCGCTGGCTTTGTTGCTCCGCAACGCCAGCCAAAGCCAGCTTGTGGAGGGAACTCCGGGTCATTATATTGCGTTGCAGCGTAACCGGGCCGATTCGTCGGCAAGCTTTGGACCTGTCTCCGTCATGGAAGAGAAATACGGCTATTACCTCGAGGATCTCGAGCCCGGCATGGCGGCGACCTACGCCAAGACCGTGACCGAGGCCGATGTGGTTCTCTTTGCCGGCATCTCGGGCGACAGCAATCCCGTACATATGGACAATGAATTCGCCCAGGGCACCATGTTCAAGGGCCGCATCGCCCATGGCATGCTGACGGCGAGCTTCATCTCCACGGTGCTCGGCACGCGCCTGCCGGGCCCCGGCTGCATCTATGTCAGCCAGAACCTGAAATTCCGCGCCCCGGTGCGCATCGGCGACACGGTACGCACCCGGGTCGTGGTGACCTCGGTCGATATGGAGCGGGGCAAGGTCGCGCTGGAGACGACCTGCAGCGTCGGCGAGACGGTGGTGATTACCGGCGATGCGCTGCTGGTGGTGCCGCGCCGGCCCGCCGCCCAGGCGGCCGAGTAGCCCCCAGTCCAGCGCCGGTCCCGAGGGACCGTGCCCAAGATTTAACAAACTGTGTCCCGCGACCACCGAAATTTGCGACGCCGATTCTAGGGATCGGGACACGGGCCCTGCTATCCAGCGGTAGACCCGCAGGTTATATCTTCCCGCCATGCGTCTGTTCAGGCATCACACCGAGATCCCGGTCGAAGCGCGCGGCGCCGTCGTCGCGCTGGGCAATTTCGACGGGCTGCATCTCGGCCATCAGAAGGTGATCGGCGAGGCGCTGCGCTTGGCCGCCGAGCTCGACGCGCCCTGCGGCGTGCTCACCTTCGAGCCCCACCCGCGGGCCTATTTCCAGCCCGACAAGCCGGCCTTCCGCCTGACGCCCTTCCGCATCAAGCTGCGCCAGCTCGAAGCCATCGGCGTCGATTATCTCTATCTCCTCAGCTTCGACCGGGCGATGGCGCAGCGCAGCCCCGAATCCTTCATCGTCGAAGTGCTGGGCCAGGGGCTGGAGCCGATCCATCTCGTGGTCGGTTATGATTTCGTCTTCGGCAAGGGCCGCAGCGGCAATGCCGCCATGCTGGGCGATCTCGGGCGCGCCGCCGGCTTCGCCGTCACCTCCGTCCCCGCCGCCGCCGATGCCGAGGGCGTGGTCTATTCCTCGACCAAGGTGCGCGAGCGGCTGGCGGCCGGCGATCCCCTGGGCGCCGCCCGGATCCTCGGCCGGCCCTGGGAGATCGAGGGGCGGGTGGAGAGCGGCGACAAGCGCGGCCGGCTGCTGGGCTTTCCCACCGCCAATGTCGCCATCGGCGGCTATCTCCAGCCGGCGCTGGGGGTCTATGCGGTCAAGGCCGGCATCGACGAGGGGCGCGGCACGCGCTGGCTGGACGGGGTCGCCAATCTGGGGCGGCGGCCCACGGTGGGCGGCACGCGGGTCCAGCTCGAGACCCATCTGTTCGATTTCGCCGCCGACCTCTATGGCCGCCACCTCCGGGTGGCGCTGATCGATTTCATCCGGCCCGAGCGCAAGTTCGACGGGCTGGAGGCCCTCAAGGCCCAGATCGCCGCCGACAGTGCCGAGGCACGGGCGCGGCTGGCCGGCTATCAGGGCCCGCCGCCCGCCCATGTGCCCCCGCGCCTGCGGCCCCGACGGGTCGACAGACCCGCCGCGAGCGTCTATGAGAGCGCGCTCAAGCCGCAACGGAAGTGACTGCGAGACGATGACGTCGGACACCCAGCCAACGGATTACAAGGCAACGGTCTTCCTGCCGCGCACCGATTTCGCGATGCGCGCCAATCTGCCCGAGCGCGAGCCGCAGATCCTGGCGCGCTGGGCGGAGATGGGGCTCTACGCCAAGCTGCGCGCCACTGCCAAGGGCCGGCCGAAATTCGTGCTCCATGACGGGCCGCCCTATGCCAATGGTGCGATCCATATCGGCCACGCCCTCAACAAGATCCTGAAGGACGTCGTCAACCGCTCGCAGCAGATGCTGGGCAAGGACGCGCATTACGTGCCGGGCTGGGACTGCCACGGCCTGCCCATCGAATGGAAGATCGAGGAGCAGTATCGCGAGAAGGGCAAGGACAAGGATTCCGTGCCCATCATCGAGTTCCGCAAGGAATGCCGCGACTTCGCCAGCCATTGGGTCGGGATCCAGAGCGAGGAGTTCCGCCGCCTGGGGGTGGAGGGCGATTGGGCCCACCCCTATACCACCATGACCTTCGCCGCCGAGGCCCAGATCCTGCGCGAGATCGGCAAGTTCCTGATGAATGGCGGGCTCTTCCGCGGCTCCAAGCCGGTGCTCTGGTCGGTGGTGGAGAAGACCGCGCTCGCCGAGGCGGAGGTCGAGTATCACGACCATGTCTCGAACACGATCTATGTCGCCTTCCCCGTGAGGACCTCGGTGGATCCGATCTTCGGCGGATCCTCGGCGGTGATCTGGCCGACGACGCCCTGGACCATCCCGGGCAACCGCGCCATCGCCTATGGCGAGGCGATCGACTACGTCCTGCTCCAGGTCGATGCGGTGGCGGAGGGAAGCGAGATCGCGCCCGGCGCCAAGCTGATCCTGGCCAAGGAGCTGCTCGGGGTCGTCGCCGATGCTACCGGCATCACGGCATCCAGCATCCTCTGGTCGGGCCCGGGCGACCGTCTGGCCGGCATTGTCTGCCATCATCCTCTGGCCGGCCGCGGCTATGACTTTCCCGTGCCGCTTCTGCCGGGCGGCTTCGTCACGACCGAGCAGGGCACGGGCCTCGTCCATGTGGCCCCGGGCCATGGCGCCGACGACTGGGAGGTTGCGCGCGCCCATGGCGTCGAGGTGCCCCAGACGGTGGATGGCGACGGCCGCTATTTCGATCATGTACCGCTCTTTGCCGGCAAGCGAGTGCTGACCCCGCGCGGCAAGACCGGCGATGCCGATGCCGCCGTCATCGCTGCCCTCGCCGAAGCGGGCCGGCTGCTGGGCAGCGCCAAGCTCACCCACAGCTATCCCCACAGCTGGCGCTCCAAGGCGCCGCTCATCTTCCGCAACACCCCGCAGTGGTTCATCTCCATGGAGACGAACGAGCTGCGCAAGAAGGCGCTGGCCGCCATCGACGACACGGTCTTCGTGCCGCCCCAGGGCCGCAACCGCCTCTATTCCATGATCGAGACCCGGCCGGACTGGTGCATCTCGCGCCAGCGCGCCT
Source organism: Verrucomicrobiia bacterium (assembly GCA_035482595.1). Taxonomy (GTDB): domain Bacteria; phylum Pseudomonadota; class Alphaproteobacteria; order Dongiales; family Dongiaceae; genus DASXQK01. The sequence goes on along the minus strand of DATHQQ010000445.1, from coordinate 713 downwards.
GGGGCGTGCCCATCGCCGTCTTCGTCAACAAGCAGACGGGCGAGCTGCTGCGCGATCCTTCGGTGGTTGAGCGCATCGCCACGGCCTTCGAGCAGGAGGGTGCGGATGCCTGGTTCGCGAGCCCCCCGGCGCGCTTCCTCGGCAATGCCTACGACCCGGCCGATTACGAGCAGGTGACGGATATCGTCGATGTCTGGTTCGAATCGGGCTCGACCCATAGTTTCGTGCTGGAAGGCAATCCGGATCTCGCCTGGCCGGCCTCGCTTTATCTCGAAGGCTCGGACCAGCATCGCGGCTGGTTCCATTCCTCGCTGCTGGAAAGCTGCGGCACCCGCGGCCGGGCGCCCTTCGAGGCCGTGCTGACTCATGGCTTCGTGCTCGACGAGCAGGCCCGCAAGATGTCGAAGTCCCTGGGGAATGTCGTGGCACCCCAAACCGTGATGAAGCAATACGGCGCGGACATCCTGCGCATCTGGGTGGTCGCCTCCGACTATTCCGAGGATCTCCGGATCGGCCCTGAGATCCTGAAGCATCACGCCGAGGCCTATCGCCGGCTGCGCAACACCTTGCGCTACCTTTTGGGCAGCCTCGACGGCTATGCGGCGGACGCGGAGAAGGTCGCTTACGCCGACATGCCCGAGCTCGAGCGCTGGGTGCTCCATCGCCTGGCCGAGCTCGACGCCAGCTTCCGGCAAGCGGTGGAGGATTTCGAC
>DATHQQ010000444.1:0-5706 GCA_035482595.1 Verrucomicrobiia bacterium | reverse complement strand
CGGTCGATCGGATCATCGCCGCCACCGGACAGCGCCCCGACCTGTCGCTGACGCGCGAGCTGCGTCTCGATCTCGATCCCTGGCTCGAGAGCACCAAGGCGCTGGGTCCCTTGATCGATCCGAACGAGCATTCCTGCGGCGACGTGCCGCCGCACGGCCACCGCGAGCTCGCCCATCCCGAGCCCGGCTTCTATACGGTGGGCATCAAGAGCTATGGGCGCGCGCCGACCTTCCTGCTCCTCACCGGCTATGAGCAGGTTCGTTCCGTCGCCGCGGCGATCGCGGGCGATAGGGCGGCAGCCGATGATCTGCGGCTGGTGCTTCCTGAAACAGGCGTCTGCACGACGCAGCGAATCTCCATCGACCCAGGCACCGTCGAACCAGCCGCCGCCGGTTGCTGTGGCGGCCCAGTGTCCGTGGAGGTCGATGCCTGCTGCGTGGCCGATGTGGTCGCAAAGGACGAAGGCAAATCCGGATGCGGCTGCGGGGTTGCCGCGTGAGCAGCCCCGCCGCGGGAACCCTATCTCCTGCGGCAAAAGCACCCGGCCTTGCGATCACCGTCTCGACTCTCGGGATGACGCAGATCCTCGCCTGGGGGTCGTCTTACTATCTCCTGGCGGTTCTGGCGCAGCCGATCGCCCGCGATACCGGCTGGCCGTTCGGCTGGGTTGTCGGGGGATTGTCCCTCGGGCTGCTTACGGGCGGCCTCGTGTCGCCGCGCGTCGGCGACAGCATCCAGCACCGCGGCGGACGTCCGGTCCTTGCGGCCAGCGCGCTGCTGCTGGCCCTCGGCCTGATTGGCCTCGCCCTCGCCCCGGCATTGCCGGTCTATCTCGCGTCATGGCTGGTCCTCGGCGCCGGCATGGGCGCGGGCCTCTACGACGCCGCCTTCGCGACCCTCGGCAGGCTCTATGGCCAGCGCGCGCGGCGCGCCATCGCGACCCTGACCTTGTTCGGCGGGTTTGCCAGCACGGTCTGCTGGCCGCTGTCGGCCATGATGGTCTCGCACTTCGGATGGCGCGGGGCCTGTCTGATCTATGCGGGGATCCATCTGGCGATCCTCCTGCCGCTCTATCTCTTCGTTCTCCCGAGCGAGGCTAAACGCCCCGTCGCGGCGACCGCCGGCAAGGAGGGTGCCGCCACGACTCCGCGGGCGAAGAGCCGCTTGCCGCCCGGCACCGTGATGATCTTCATCCTGCTCGCGGCGTCGATCACCATCGCCTCGGTGATCTCGACCCTGATCTCCGTCCATCTGATGACCATTCTGCAGGCTCGGGATATCGCGCTCGCGGCCGCGGTCGCGCTCGGCGCCCTTGTCGGCCCCGCCCAGGTGAGCGCGAGGGCCGTCGAAATGCTCATCAGCCGCTATCATCATCCGATCTGGACGATGCTCGCCGGCGCGATCTTCGTCGCCATCGGCGTCGGCGCCCTCTGGGCGGGGCTGCCGATCATTTCCGCCGCTCTCGTGTTCTATGGCGCCGGGATCGGGATCCAATCGATCGCCCGCGGCACGCTCCCTCTCGTTCTGTTCGGCGAGGCGAGCTACGCCGCCATCATGGGCAGGATCGCCATGCCCAGCTTCCTTGCCCAGGCCGCGGCACCCTCCCTGGGCGCGCTTCTCATGGAGCGACTGGGTCCTCTCGGCACGCTGGAGACGCTCTTCGCCGTCGCGGTCGCCAATGTCGTCCTGGTGCTGGTGCTTCTGGCTATCCTGCCACGGAGACGGGCTTAGCTGCCAAGCCCGCGGGCGAAGGGCAGGAAATCGACCATGCTGCCGGGCTCGAGCTTCGTCATCGCCTCGGGCAGCTCGACGAGCCCGTCGGCTTCCACCAGCGAGGTCAGAATCCCCGCCCCTTCGCGCGGAAACTTGACCGCGGCCAGCTCGCCATCCGCCTGCCTGACCAGGCGCACCCGCAGATATTCGCGCCGATCCTGCTTCTTGCGATGCTCGAAATCGGCGCGGACGCGGTAAGGTGCCGGCTCGACCGCGCTCGCCCCCATGAGGCGGAGCAGGATCGGCCGGGCGACCCGCAGGAAGGTGACCATGGCCGCCACCGGATTGCCCGGCAGGCCGATGAAGGCCAGCCGGCGGTCGCCCACGGCGAATTGGCCCAGCGCCACCGGCCGGCCCGGCTTGATGGCGAGACGCCAGAAATGCAGCGAGCCCAAGGCCTCGACCGCCGCCTTGACGTGATCCTCATCCCCGGTCGAGACGCCGCCCGATGTCATGACCGCGTCATGATCCGCCGCCGCCTCGGCCAGCGCCCCGCGCACCGTCTCAGGGCGATCGGCCAATATGCCAAGATCGCTATAGGCGATGCCGAGCTGCTGCAGCAAGGCGCCGAGAGTCCGGCGGTTGGAATCATAGATCTGGCCGGCTCCCAATTCCTGGCCGAGTTCCGCCAGCTCATCGCCCGTCGAGAACAGGGCGACCTTCAACGGCCGCGACACGGTCAAGCTCTGGTGGCCCAGCGCGGCTGCGAGCCAAATATCCTGGGGGCTGAGCCGCCGACCGGTCGCAAGCGCGGCCTCCCCGTTGCGGATCCCGGCTTCGGGCAGGTCAAGGGGCGAGATGACATCGGCCAGGAGGATGCGGCCCGCCGCCTCGGCCAGCGGAACTTCGTCGGCTTCCGTCACCCGATCCAGGCGCGGCATGACCAGGGCAAGCGCCGCCTCGATGGTCATCAGAGGGCCACCGGCGGCGAAGCAATCGTCGGTGAGCTGCGTCACGGCAAGTCGCCCCCAATGGGGGCATGGTCCGTCGGCGCATGGGTGCAATGCATGTCGAGCATCATCTGATCGCGGAATCCCGCATTAGCTAGGGGTATAGATGGGCCGGGCGCCGGCCTTGTTAAGCCCTTGCAGAGGATGCATCATCCGCCCATGGATTCCTATGTCGTCAAGCCGGATCCCGACGATCCGAGACTGAAGCGCCGGGTGACCGGCATCGACGAGAACGGCAACAGGATCGAGACCGAGGTCGTCGTCGAGCGCCCCCTGACCCTGTTCCTGAACGGCCAGGAGGTCGTCACCATGATGACGATCGGCGATCATCCCGACTGCCTGGCGCTGGGTTATCTTCTGAACCAGAACATGATCCAGCCGGCGGACGAGATCACCGCCATCGATCATGACGACGAGCTCGGGGTCGTGGTCGTACGCACGGCGCGCAAGACCAATTACGAGAAGAAGCTGCGCAAGAAAACGCTCACCTCCGGCTGTGCCCAGGGCACGGTCTTCGGCGATATGATGGAGAAATTCGCCGATATCACGCTCGATCCGGCGGCGGTGCTGCGCACGTCGTGGATCTATTCGCTCTCCAAGCAGATCAATCTGACGCCCAGCCTCTATCTCGCCGCCGGCGCGATCCATGGCTGCGTGCTCTGCGAGGGCGACCGGCCCATCCTCTATATGGAGGATGTCGGCCGCCATAACGCGATCGACAAGATCGCCGGCTATATGCGCCTCCATGGCATGGGTCCCGAGGGCAAGATCTTCTACACCACCGGCCGCCTCACCAGCGAGATGGTGCTGAAGACGGTGCAGATGCGTATCCCCATCCTGATCTCGCGCTCGGGCTTCACCGCCTGGGGCGTCGAGCTGGCGCGGGAGGCCAATCTGACCCTGGTCGGCCGGGCCAAGGGCAAGCGCTTCGTCGCGCTCGCCGGCGAGAGCCGGATCCTCTTCGACAGCGATCCCGCCGCCGTGCCGGAGGAAGGGTCGAAACACCGCCGGAAGGCCAGCCTGGCGGAGGATGCGGCCTGATCGCGATCGGCATTGCGCTTCCCCGAGCGGTATGCGAACTACGGCCGCCGAAGGGCTTTCCCCGTGAAAGCCTGGTCAGAAGCATGAGGATTCGATGACGGAGGGAATTCAGGGCGGGACGCCTGGAAACGGACATGACGGCGACCGGCCGCTGGAGCGGCTGATCCATCCGGGCTCCGGCCGGCGCAAGGCGCCGAAGACGCCCAAGGGCCGCCAGGTCGAGCCCGAAACCCTGGCGGAGGTTCATGCCTTGCTGGGCGACCGGCCGCGCAACCGCGATCTGCTGATCGAATTCCTGCATCTTCTCCAGGACCGCTACGGCCATCTCTCCGCCCGGCACATGGCCGCCCTGGCCCAGGAGATGAAACTGGCCATGGCGGAGGTCTATGAGGTCGCCTCCTTCTACGCCCATTTCGACATCGTCACCGAGCACGAGACCCCGCCGCCCCCGCTGACGGTGCGGGTCTGCGATTCCCTGAGCTGCGAGATGCAGGGCGCCCAGGCGCTGCTGGCTGCCTTGCCGGGCGTGCTGGGGTCGCAGGTGCGGGTGCTGCGGGCACCTTGCGTGGGGCGTTGCGAACATGCGCCGGTGGCCGAGGTCGGCCATCGCCATATCGACGAAGCGACTGTCGACAGCATCAGGACGGCGGTGGAAAAGCGCGACACCCATGCACTCATGCCGGCCTATAAGGATTTCGCCGCCTATATTGCCGATGGCGGCTATCAGCTGCTGAAAGCCTGCCTCGCGGGCCAGCGCCAGCCGGAGGAGCTGTTCAAGACCCTCGAGGATTCGGGCCTGCGGGGCCTCGGCGGCGCCGGCTTTCCCGCCGGGCGCAAATGGCGCATCGTCAGCCAGCAGCCCGCCCCCCGGCTCTTGACCGTCAATGCCGATGAAGGCGAGCCTGGCACATTCAAGGACCGGGTCTATCTCGAGCAGGATCCCCATCGCTTCATCGAGGGCGCGCTGATCGCCGCCTGGGCCGCCGGCGGATGCGAGCGCGGCTATATCTATCTTCGCGACGAATATCCCGCCATCCATACGCTGCTTCGCGCCGAGCTCGCCAAGGTCAGCGCCGCGGGTCTCGACAAGCATTGCCCGCTGGAGCTCCGCCGCGGGGCCGGCGCCTATATCTGCGGCGAAGAATCGGCGATGATCGAATCCATCGAGGGCAAGCGCGGCCTCCCGCGCAATCGCCCGCCCTATATCGCCCAGCTCGGCCTCTTCGGTCGGCCGACCCTGAACCACAATGTCGAGACCCTCTATTGGGTGCGCGAAATCGTGGAGAAGGGCGCCGATTGGTTCACCAGCCAGGGCCGCCATGGCCGCAAGGGCCTGCGCTCCTTCTCCGTCTCGGGCCGGGTCAAGAGCCCCGGCGTGAAGCTGGCGCCGGCCGGCATCACGGTCACGGAGCTGATCGCCGAATATTGCGACGGCATGGCCGAGGGTCATAGCTTCCGGGCATATCTGCCGGGCGGCGCTTCGGGCGGAATCCTGCCCGCCTCGCTTGGTGATGTGCCGCTGGATTTCGATACCCTGCAGCCCCACGGCTGCTTCATCGGCTCGGCCGCCGTGATCGTCCTGTCGGACAAGGACGACATGAAGGCCGTCGCCCTCAATCTCATGCGCTTCTTCGAGGATGAATCCTGCGGCCAGTGCACGCCTTGCCGCAACGGCACGGAGAAGGCCGTGGCGCTGATGTCGAAGCCGGTGTGGGATGTGCCGCTGCTGCAGGATCTCTCCACGGTGATGATGGATGCCTCCATCTGCGGCCTGGGCCAGGCCGCCCCCAATCCGCTGCTTTCGCTGCTGAAGCATTTCCCCGACGAGGTCAGCGGTCGGAAGGCCGGCTGACCGTTTTGTTCACGACAGGATGATCGATCATGGCGATCCGCTTCTCCCTTAACGGCCAGGAGGTCGAGGCTGAGGATGGCGAGACCATC
>DATHQQ010000443.1:0-11549 GCA_035482595.1 Verrucomicrobiia bacterium | reverse complement strand
AGACCTATTGCCATGTGCTGGGGAGCGCTGCGGCCGATCCTTAGAGCCCGACGGTGCTCGACCGTTGGCGCGCCCCTTTCGCGGTCCTTCCCAGGCTCGACTATCGGATCGTCGTGCTCGGCTTCGTCATCGAGCCGGATGGACGATCCCGCTGGCTGACCCATGACGAGATCAGCGCCGGCACGGTGAAGTCCCTAGCTGGCGCCACGCCCCTTTCGATCATCGGCGCGGTTACGCCGTGGTCGGCACGCCCTAGAGCTCAGTCGCCGATGGAAGCAAGATTCCCGCCCACGACCCACGCCTAGTCGGCTTCTATCCCCTCTCCCCCTCCTGGGGCTAGGGGAAACAGGAAGAAGCAGCGTGCCCCCGTTGACTCTCAGTCCTTGACCAGCAGATGCATCAGGCTCGAGGTGTCCCAGCGCCCGCCGCCGCGGGCCTGGACCTGGGCATAGAACTGGTCGACCAAAGCGGTCGCCGGCAGACGGGCGCCGTTGCGCTTGGCTTCGGCGAGGCAGATGCCGAGATCCTTGCGCATCCAATCCACGGCGAAGCCGAAGTCGAATTTGCCGGCGAGCATGGTCGAGGCGCGGTTCTCCATCTGCCAGCTCTGGGCCGCGCCCTTGGAGATGGTCTCGATCAGCTTGGCCCCGTCGAGCCCGGCCCGGGCTGCGAAGTTCAGGCCCTCGGCCAGTCCCTGGAGAACGCCCGCGATGCAGATCTGGTTGACCATCTTGGCGAGCTGGCCCGAGCCATGGTCGCCTAGCAGCACGCAGGCCCGGGCATAGGCATCGATCACCGGCTTGGCGCGGTCGTAAGCGGCCTGCCCGCCGCCGACCATCACCGTGAGCTGGCCCTTCTCGGCCCCCGCCTGGCCGCCGGAGACCGGCGCGTCGAGGAATTCGATGCCGGGCTCCTTGGCCTTCTCGGCGATCTCGCGGGCGAGCTCGGCCGAGGCCGTCGTATGGTCGACCAGCACTGCGCCCTTGCGCATGCCCGCCAGCACCCCCGTCGGCCCATAGAGCACGCTGCGCACGTCGTGGTCGTTGCCGACGCAGACGAAGACGAAATCCGCACCCTTGGCGGCCTCGGCGGGGGTGCCCCCGCGCTGACCCTTGTGCTGAGCGACCCAGGCCTGGGCGCGCGCCGCCGTGCGGTTGAAGATCGTCACCTCATGGCCCTTGGCCTTCAGATGCCCGGCCATGGGATAGCCCATCACGCCTAAACCGATGAATGCCGTCTTCGCCATCGCCCTGCCCCTTCTATTTCCGAAGCTTCGACTGTTCCTAAGGCGCCACCAGACGCTCATAGAGCTGATGCCAGCTCGCCTCGTCGGGCGCCAGCATGAGGGCCGGCGCATCGAGGCGCGCCGGCTGATAGGGCCTGCTGTCGAGATAGGCGCTGTAGCCACCCGCCTCGCCGTGCAGCAGGACTCCGGCGGCATGGTCCCAGGGCATCAGCTTGCTGAACAGCGCGAAATGCATCCCGCCATCGGCAAGCCGCACATATTCCGCCGCCGCGCATCGAAGGCTCTTGAGGGCGCGGACCCGGTCGCGGCGCTGCCTGACCCGCCGGGCGACGACGAGATCGCCGAAGGTATCGCCCAGCAGCGGGCCGCTGAGCTCCGCTGGATCGGCCGGCACCGCCGCCACCCGCATCCGTACGCCATCCAGCCAGGCGCCGCCGCCCAGCTCCGCCGCCGCCATGCGCTCATGGCGCGGATCGTAGATCCAGGCAGCCAGCGTCCGGCCGCGCTGAATCAGCGAGACCATCACCCCGAAATCGCCCTTGGCGGCGGCGAAATTCGCCGTGCCATCCACGGGATCGATGACCCAGACCGGATCGCCGCCGTCGAGCCGGTCGATCACGGAGGGATCGGCGGCCGCCGCCTCCTCGCCGACGACGACGGAGCCGGGCAGGAGCTGGATCAAGGCCGGCGTCAGGCGATGCTCTGCCGCCTCATCGGCGATGGTTACCAGATCGCTCGGCCCCTTCTCGCGGATATCGCCGGCCGCGAGCTTGGCATAGCGGGGCATGATCTCCTCGGCCGCCACCTCGGCGATCAGCCGGCTGACCGCCTCGGCATCGATCCTCCCAGCGCCGCGCGGTAGATCACGCATGCCGATCACGCATGCCGATCACGCATGATTGCGCTGCAGCCGCTCGAAGCGGGCCTGCTCCTCGGCATCGAGGCTCACGGTCAGATAGGCGAAGTCCTCGTCGTCGCGCCGCTCCAGCACCGTGCCATGGCTGTAGAGCCAGGCGATGGCGCTGCCTTCGCCGTGACGCAGACGATAGCGCGTGGTGCCGCGGTCGAGGGCGAGGCGCCGGTCGATCTCCGCCAGCAGGCCGTCCACCCCCTCCCCCGTCACCGCCGAAACCGGGATCTGATTGCCGTCGCGGATCCGCGCCTTCAGTTTTTCGCGCTCCTCGACGGGGAGCAGATCGATCTTGTTCAGCACCTCGATCACGGTGTGGCCATGCAGCGGATCGGCTTCCAGATCCCTCAGCACCGTCTCGACATCCAGCGCCTGGGCGCTGCTGTCGGGATGGGCGATGTCGCGCAGATGAAGCACGATGTCGGCCTCCACCACCTCCTCCAGCGTGGCGCGGAATGCCGCCACCAGATCGGTGGGCAGCTCGGAGATGAAACCCACCGTGTCGGAGAGCGCGATGGCGCGCCCCGAGGGCAGCTTCATGGTGCGGATCGTCGGGTCGAGGGTGGCGAAGAGCTGATCGCGGGCGACCACGGCCGATTTCGTCAGCGCGTTGAACAAGGTGGATTTCCCGGCATTGGTATAGCCCACCAATGCTACCACCGGCAGAGGCACGCGCCGGCGCGCCTTGCGCTGCAGGCCGCGGGTGCGCTTCACATCCTCGAGCTCCTTTTTGAGTTTGGCGATGCGCTGCTCGATCAGCCGCCGGTCGATCTCGAGCTGGCTTTCGCCAGGGCCGCCGAGAAAGCCGAAGCCGCCGCGCTGGCGCTCGAGATGGGTCCAGGACCGCACCAGGCGGCTGCGCTGGAAACTGAGGGAGGCGAGCTCGACCTGCAGCTTGCCCTCGGCCGTGCGGGCGCGGGCGCCGAAGATCTCCAGGATCAGCCCGCGGCGGTCGATGACCTTGCAGCTCCATTCCTTCTCGAGATTGCGCTGCTGCACCGGCGTCAGCGCCCAATCGACCACCGCCAGCCCGATCTCCTCCGCCTCGATCAGCGCCTTCAGCCGCTCGACAGCGCCCGAACCCAGAAGCGTCGAGGGCCGGAGGCGCGAGAGGCGCACCACCTCGCCATGGACGACATCGAGGTCGATGGCGCGCGCCAGCCCCACGGCCTCCTCCAGCCTTGCTTCCGCCGTCCGGGGACCGGCCGGGGCATTGCGCAGCACCGGGCTCAGCACGAGGGCCCGCATCGCCGGGGCGGGGTAGAGATGACCCTCGTTCATCGGGATGCGTCAGCCCTCACTCCGCCTCCTCTTCCTTGCCTTCGAAGAGCTGGATCGGCGCGGCCGGCATGACCGTCGAGATGGCGTGCTTGTAGACGAGCTGGGAATGGGCATCCCGGCGAAGCAGCACGGAGAAATTGTCGAACCAGGTGATGATCCCTTGCAGCTTCACGCCGCTGATCAGGTACACCGTTACCGGCGTCTTGTTTTTGCGGACGTTGTTTAAAAAGACGTCCTGGACGTTCTGAGTCTTGGTCGTGGTCATCGGATCCCTCCATTGTTGACCTTGTTTTGGGGCCCGTCGGCAATCTCGTCATAGTCGGTGGAACGAGGGCGATCGGTAGAACGAAGTTGCCTATCATATATTCGGGGACGGCAAAACCCCGAGGGCATGTAGTCGCGCGGCAAGCCCGGCGCAATCCCGCAGATGGAGCGCCGGGGGATAGGCCTCGAACTCCCCCGCCCCCGGGGCTTCGCGCCGGACCAGAACGGGCAGGCAACCGGCGTTGACGGCGCAATGCATGTCGATATCCGTATCGCCGACGAACCAGACATCGGGTCCGCGGGCGATCCCGCTCTCCGCCAGGGCCAGTTCCACCGGCTCGACGGCCGGCTTGTCCACGGGGGCGTCGGCGGCCCCGATCAGGTGGGCGAAATGCCCCGTCCAGCCCAGGCGTTCTGCTTCCAGCCGCAGAAAGCGGCCCCGCTTGTTGCTGACGACCCCCAGATGCAGGCCGGACCCGGCAAGGCCGCGCAGAAGCCCGCCTGCCCCAGGCATTTCCCGCAGTCGCTCCAGATGATGAAGGGCGAAGTAATCCGAGAAGATGCGCCCTGCCTCCTTGGCCCGTTCCCCGAAGGCCTTGGGGAAGGCGTCGCGCATCGAACTGCGGATTTTCGCCTTCGCCTCGTCGATCGTCCAGCGCGGCATGCCGAAGGCATCGTGGACGGCATTCATGGCATCTGTGATGACGTCCCAATTGTCGACGAGGGTATTGTCCCAGTCGAAGAGCAGCGCGCGCGGACGGCCAATGGCACCCGCCTTGACTTTCGAATCCGGTGTCGCCTCGATCATGCGGCGCTTTGTCGCGCGACTTCCGCATCCATCCGCCGGCGCAGCTCGCGGGCGAGCGGACCGACGCTGCCGTCGCCGACGGGGGCGCCGTCGAGGCGCGTCACCGGCAGCAGGAACGCGCTGCTGCTGGTGAGGAAAGCTTCTCTCGCCGCGCGCAGCTCCGCCAGTGCAAAGGGCCGCTGCTCGAATTCCAGCTCCATTTCCCCGAGGATGGCGACCAGGGAGCGGCGGACGATGCCGGCCAGGATCTCCGCGCCCAGCGGGCGGGTCACCAGCTTTCCCTCGGCGGTCACGATCCAGGCGTTGGTGCTGGTGCCCTCGGTGATATTGCCTGCCTCATCCACCTGCAGTGCTTCATAGGCGCCCGCCGTCACCGCCTGCTGCTTGCCCAGCACATTGGGCAGCAGGGCCAGGGATTTGATGTCGCAGCGCCGCCAGCGGATGTCCGGAATGGTGATGACCGACACACCCTTCTCCAGCATCGCCGGCGCCAGCGGCTTCAGGAGCTTTGCCGTCGCCACCAGGGTCGTCTTGCTGTGCTGGGGGAATTTATGGTCGCGCGGCGCCACGCCGCGCGTCGCCTGGAAATAGAGCAGCCCGTTCTCGATGCCATTCAGCGCCAGCAACTCCCGCAGCACCAGCATAAGGGCCGCCCGCGACATGGGCGGGCGGATCGCGAGCTCCGCCAGGGAGCGGTCGAAGCGATCGAAATGCGGCTCGGCATCGATCATCCGGCCGGCGCGCACATGGATCACCTCATAGATGCCGTCGGCGAATTGATAGCCGCGGTCCTCGATATGGATCGAGGCATCGCCATGGCGCAGGTAGCGCCCGTTCACATAGGCAAAGCGCGGCATCACCCTCTCCCGCGCGGCACGCGCCGCACGCTCATCTGTCGTTGCTCGTGCATGAATCGCCGTTCCGCCCGGAGGCTCAGCCTTCGCCCCGCTCCGCCCGATCGCTCGAGGTGATTCCCAGCGCCCGGAGCTTGCGATGCAGCGCCGAGCGCTCCATGCCGATGAAGGCCGCGGTCTTGGAGATATTGCCCCCGAAACGGCTGACCTGGGCATCGAGATAGCGCCGCTCGAACACCTCCCGGGCCTCGCGCAGCGGCAGCGACATCATTTCCAGCCCGTCATTGCCGCGGATCGGCGAGGGCGCGATGGAGCCGATATCCGGCGGCAGCATATCGGCGCGGATCGCCTCTCCCGGCTCGCCCGGCGCCATGATCAGCAGCCAGTCCACGACATTGCGCAGCTGGCGCACATTGCCGGGCCAGTCATAGGCCTGCAGCCAGGCGAGCGCGTCCGGCCCGATGGTGCGCGCCGGCAGCCCGGAGATCTCCGCCGAGCGGCGCATGAAATGATCGAGCAGCAGCGGGATATCCTCGCGGCGCTCGCGCAGGCTCGGCATGCGGATGGGGACGACGTTCAGGCGGTAGAAGAGGTCCTGGCGGAAGCGCCCGCCCTGCATCTCCTCCGCGAGGTCGCGGTTTGTGGAGGCGATGACCCGGACATCGACCTCGACGCGGGTGGCACCCCCGACCCGTTCGAAGGTCTGCTCCTGCAGCACCCGGACGATCTTGCCCTGGGTCTCCAGCGGCATGTCGGCGACCTCATCGAGCAGCAGCGTGCCGCCGTGGGCCTGCTCCAGCGTGCCCACCTTGGTGGGCCCGTCGGCGCGGTCACCCAGGCTCTCGCTGCCGAAGAGCTCGACTTCCAGCCGGTCGGCGCGCATGGCCGCGCAATTGACCACGACGAAAGGCCCGCCGGCGCGCTTGGAGAGCAGATGCAGCAGCCGGGCCGCGACTTCCTTGCCGCAGCCGGCCGGGCCCACGATCAGCACCCGGCTGCCCGTGGGCGCCACGCGCTCGATCTGCTGGCGCGAGTGGTTGACCGCCGTGGATTGACCGAGCAGCTCGTATTCGAGGCCGGCGCGGCTGCGCAGCTCCTCGTTCTCGCGCCTGAGGCGGGCCGCCTCGATGGCGCGGTCCATGATGAGCAGCAGGCGATCGGCCTTGAAGGGCTTTTCCACGAAGTCATAGGCGCCGAGCTTGATGGACTGGACCGCGGTTTCGATATTGCCATGGCCGCTGATCATGACCACCGGCAGGTTCGGGTGCTCCCGCTTGATGACGCCCAAGGTCTCCAGCCCGTCGAGCGTGCTGCCTTGCAGCCAGATATCCAGGATCACCATCGTGGGACGCCGGGCTCGGATCGCCTCGAGCGCGCCGTCGCTATTGGCCGCTTCGCGCGTCTGGTAGCCCTCGTCCTTGAGGATTCCCGAGATGAGCAGACGGATGTCCGCCTCATCGTCGACGATCAGAATGTCACGCGCCATGAGCCTTGAATAACCTCGTTCGAGCGCCCGCCGCGGCGACCTGCTCCGTCGCAGCCGACCGATTCACGAAGATCAGCCTGACCGAGGCCCCTCCGCCCCGCCGGTCGTCCAATATCAGATTGCCGCCGTGCTCCTCCATGATTTTTTTGACGATGGCGAGTCCCAGCCCCGTCCCCTTCGCGCGTGTCGTGACATAAGGCTCCGTCAAGCGATGTCGTTCCGCCTTGGGCAGGCCACGGCCGTTGTCCTCGATCAGGATGAAGGTGTCCCCGGCGGCAACTCCGAGCGTGAGCCAGATCTCTCCCGCCGCACCGCCGGGTGCATCGGTCAACCGCCCCTCGATCGCATCGGCCGCATTCTGCAGCAGATTGCCGAGTGCGCGGCCGACCAGGGTCGCATCGCAGTTCAGCAGCAAGGGCGTCGGCGGCAGGGTCACGTGATAGGCAACCTGCGGATGGGCGCTCTGTTGCAGGAACAGCGACTGGCGGCAGAGCTCGACGATGTTCTCGCTCTGCATCACCGGTGCCGGCATGCGGGCGAAGGCGGAGAACTCGTCCACCATCCGGCCGATATCGCCGACTTGGCGCACGATCGTATCGGTGCAGACCTCGAAGGTCTCCGGGTCGTCGACGATCTGCTTCAGATACTTCCGCTTCAGGCGCTCGGCCGCGAGCTGGATCGGCGTCAGCGGGTTCTTGATCTCATGGGCGATGCGCCGGGCGACATCGGCCCAGGCCGCCTTGCGCTGGGCTCCCAGAAGCTCCGTCACGTCGTCGAAGGTGATGACAAAGCTGTCTCCTTCAGCCTCGCCGCGCTCGGCGCTGACGCGCAGCAGCAGGCTGCGCGTGCGCCCGCCGCGCTCGATATTGAGCTGCGCCTCCACCGGCCGCTGAGGCGTGGCGATGGCTTCTTCGAGCAGCGGCGCCATCTCGGGCACGATCTCCTGCAGCCGCTCGCCCACATGGGCCGTGAGATCGACGCTGAGCAGCTCGCAGGCGGAGCGGTTGGGCAGCTCGATCCGCCCCAGCTGATCGACGCCGATGACGCCGGCCGAGACGCCCGACAGCACCAGCTCGGTGAAGCGCCGGCGCTGATCGAGCTGGGCATTGGCCTCGATCAGCTCGCGGCGCTGGCTCTGCAGCTGGCTGGTCATCCGGTTGAAGGCCCGGCTCAAGGTGCCGACCTCGTCGCCCGGGGGGCCCTCGGCGACCCGGACCGTCAGGTCGCCGCTGCGCACCCGCTCCGCGGCGTCCGCCAGCAGCCCCACGGGGCGCACCAGCTGGGAGGCGAAGACGAGGGCGAGCCAGACGGAGGCGAAGAGGATCAGCAGCGCCACCACCACGAAGATGAAGGCGAAGGTGATCTGCACCCCGGATCGCCGATGCTCCAGATCCTGATAGGCGAGCGCAGCACTGGAGGCGTTCTGGACATGGGCCAGGACCCGCTGATCGACCAGCCGCCCGACATAGAGAAAGCTGTCGGTGATGGGATCGAGCTGGACCAGAGCGCGGACCCGGTCGCCCGTCGGGCTCGGCAGCACGACGACCTGGCCGCGACGCGCCTGGTTGAAGGCCCAGTCGGGAAGATCGAGATCGTAGGCGAGCAGAAGGTTGACGTCGGCATTGGCGAGGATCTGGCGCCGGCCGTCGATGACCGCCGCCTCGTCGAGCTGGCGGAGTGCCGCATGGGCGGAGAGCACCTGGTCGAGCTGCTCCTGGTTGAAGGTCAGCACCACCCCGTTGCGCAGCGCCGAAACCATGGCGAGAGCGGAATCGCCCAAGCGCTGCTGATGCTCCTGCAGATAGGCCTGGGCGACGATCATCGAGTCCGTGACCGCCGTACTCACCCGCTGGCTGAACCAGGCATCGATCCCCAGGTTCAAGAACAAGGTGGTGAAGATTGCCACGATGATCGTCGGCGTCATGGCGGCGATTCCGAAGAGCAGCACCATGCGGGCATGCAGCCGAGCCCCCGCCAGCCCCCGGCGGCGCTGGATCCAGAGGGTCACCAGCCGGCGGGCGAGGAAGATGCCCAGCAGCAGCAGGACGATCAGATCGATGAGGAGCAGGATGGCGGCCGTCCGGCCATGGCCCTGGGCGTCGCTGAAGCTTCCGGTCAGCACGCCATAGGTGGTGAGGCCGGAGGCCACGGCGGTGACGAGCAGGGCCACGGCCAGCTTGCGCTCAAGGCCGATGCGGCGCGCCCATGCCACTTGGCGGCGCATGAACTGCCCCGCCCAATCCACTGACGTCACGCTCACGACTGATTCGCCACTATGAACCCTGCCAGCTGTGGCAAGAAAGCAACAGCTTAGCTTACGCCGCGGGAGATTTCGATGTCCAATTCGCGGATTTTCTTGCGCAGGGTATTGCGGTTGATGCCCAGGAGCTCGGCCGCCTTGATCTGATTGCCGCGGGTGGCTTCCAAAGTGATGCCGAGCAGCGGCCGCTCGACCTCCCGCAGCACCCGCTCATAGAGCCCACTGGAGGGCAGACCCGGCCGATGGGCGGTGAAATACTGCCGCAAATGGCGCTCGGTCGCCTCCGAGAGGGATTCGTTCCGGGGCTGGCCCTCCTCCCCCGCCAGGGGCGAGGCACCGGCCAACTCGATCTCGATGATATCGGCGCCGATGACGTTCTGGCCGTAGAGCACGGCGATCCGGCGCATCAGATTCTCGAGCTCGCGGACATTGCCTGGCCAGCTGTGCTCGCGCAGCCGCTGCTGCGCGGTGGCGTCCAGGGTCTTGGCCCCCTCCCCGGCCGGCGCCGCCAGGGTCAGGAAATGGCGCGCCAGCTCGACGATATCCTCGCTGCGCTCGCGCAGCGCCGGCAGGCGGATGGGAACCACGTTCAGGCGATAGAACAGATCCTCGCGGAACTGGCCCTGGCGGATCGCCTGGCGCAGGTCGCGATGGGTGGCGGCAATGATGCGCACATCGGCCTTGATGGGAATGCGCCCGCCCACGGTAGTGAACTCGCCCTGCTGCAGCACCCGCAGCAGCCGGGTCTGGGCATCCAGCGGCATGTCCCCGATCTCGTCCAGGAACAGCGTGCCCGCGGCGGCCTGCTCGAAGCGCCCGACGCCCCGGGTCACCGCACCGGTGAAGGCGCCCTTCTCGTGCCCGAAGAGTTCGCTCTCGATCAGCTCGCGCGGGATCGCCGCCATGTTCACCGCGACGAAGGGCCCGCGCCGGCGCTTGCCATAGTCATGCAAGGCGCGGGCCGCCAGCTCCTTGCCCGTGCCGGATTCGCCGAAGATCATCACCGTCAGGTCGGTCGCCATCAGCCGGGCCATGACCCGGTAGATGTTCTGCATGGCGGGTGAGCGGCCGATTAGCGGCAGGGTCTCGGCGAGCGCTGCCGAATCCCCGGGCTCCGCCGGCTCGGCGCGGCTGAGGGCCCGCTGTACCAGCCCGATCAGCTCGTTGAGGTCGAAGGGTTTGGCCAGATAATCGAAGGCGCCGCGCTCGGCGGCGCGCACCGCCGTCAGCAGCGTGTTCTTGGCACTCATGGCGATGATGCGCAGATCCGGGCGCCGCTTGCGGATGCTGGGAATGAGGTCGAGGCCATTGCCGTCGGGCATGACCACATCGGTGATGACGAGATCGCCCGCCCCCTCGCCGATCCATTGCCACAGGGTTGCCGCCTTGTCGGTGCTGCGCACCTGATAACCCAACCGGCCCAGCGCCTGATCCAGGACGACGCGGATCGCCCGATCGTCGTCGGCGACCAGAATGGTGGCTCCGTTCCCGTTCATGGCTGTTCCTCCTCCGCGGCCTTCGGCAGGAGAACGCGGAACTGCGTGCGCCGCGGCTCGCTGGCGAGCTCGATGAGCCCGCCGTGATCGGCCACCAGCTTCGCCACCAGGGCGAGGCCGAGGCCCTTGCCCCCGGGCTTGCCCGAGGCGAAGGGATCGAACAGGCAATGGCGCATGGCATCCGGAATGCCCGAGCCGTTGTCCTGGACGGTTACCATCAACGGCAAATAGCGGCCGCCGCCGTCGGGCTCCGACAGCTTGAGGCCGACCTGAAAGCGGGTCGAGAGGGTGATGACGCCGTTCCCCTCTTCCGTCGCCTCGGCGGCGTTCTTCACCAGATTGAGGAAGAGCTGCACGAGCAGGTCGCGATTGCCCAGCACCGGCGGCAGCGAGGGATCGTAGTCGCAGACGAAACGCCGACCGCGCCCGAAGCCCGCCTCCGCGAGTTGGCGCACGCGGTCGAGCACCCGATGGATATTGACGGGGCCGAAATCGATCGGCCGCTCGTCCGCGAACATCTCCATCCGGTCGACCAGCGCGACCACGCGGTCGACCTCCTCGCAGATGAGATGGGTCAGGCTGCGCCCGGCCTCGTCCAGCCCCGGCTCCAGGAGCTGGGCAGCACCACGCACGCCCGAGAGCGGGTTCTTTACTTCATGGGCAAGTGCAGCGGCCAGAGTCCCCATGGCGCGGGTGGCGCCGCGGCGAGTCAGCGCCTCGTCCAGCCGGCCGGTGAAGGAGCGCTCCTGCAAAGTCAGCGACAGCCAGCCCTCGCGATCGGCGAGCGGCGCGACATCGACGGCGATGAGGCGGTGTCCGAGCGCTGGCGCATCAATCGCCATCTCGCGGTCGGCGACGCTGGCCCCTTGGGCGCGGGCCTGGTCCAGGAGGGTGAACAGGGGACAATCCGCCGGAAAGATGTCCTGGAGCAGGCGCCCCAGGGG
>DATHQQ010000442.1:0-4883 GCA_035482595.1 Verrucomicrobiia bacterium | reverse complement strand
GCGGGCTCCGTGTCCCACATGGCCTCGATGGCGGCGATCTTCATCTTCTGGTTCTCGCCGGCGAGATAGCCGCTCTCATCTCCCAGCACCACGACCGATAGCGCCGAGGCCAGGCCGAAGCTCGCCGCCACGGTCATGGAGCGCTTGGCGAAGCCCGGGTTGCGGCCCTTGAGCAGGAACCAGGCGCTGATCGCCATGACGAAGATCGAGCCGGTGACATAGCCGGCGCTGACCGTATGCACGAATTTCGCCTGGCCCACGGGGTTGAAGAGGACCTCGGCGAAGGAGGTGAGCTCCATGCGCATGGTGGCGGGGTTGAACTTCGCCCCCACGGGATACTGCATCCAGCCATTGGCGATCAGGATCCACAGCGCCGAGAAATTGGTGCCCAGCGCCAGCAGCCAGGTGACCGCGAGATGGCCGACCTTGGACATGCGGTCCCAGCCGAAGAAGAAGAGCCCGACGAAGGTGGCCTCGAGGAAGAAGGCCATGAGCCCCTCGATGGCCAGCGGCGCGCCGAAGATGTCGCCGACATAATGGGCGTAATAGGCCCAGTTGGTGCCGAACTGGAACTCCATGGTGATGCCGGTGGCCACGCCCATGGCGAAATTGATGCCGAAGAGCAGGCCCCAATATTTCGTCATGTCGCGCCAGATCTTCCGGCCGGTCATGACATAGACGCTCTCCATCACGGCGAGCAGCACCGAGAGGCCGAGGGTCAGCGGCACGAAGAGGAAATGATACATGGCCGTCAGCGCGAATTGCAGGCGCGACAGCTCCATGGCGACCGAGCTGATCAATTCTGGCCCCCGATCTGTTGGAAATGCGCCGCGACCGTCTCGGCGGTGACGGTCGGCCGGTCGGCCGGGGCGAAGAACAAGGCATAGAGGACCCCGATGCCCACGACCTTCAGGACGAGGATGGCGGAAATCTCCCGCCAATAGCCCTTGGCCGAGCGTTCTCGCGTCACCCGCCACACCCCCGCTCTCGTGGACGTTGAAGAAGCCATATTAAACCCGCGGGCCGATTAATGAAAAGTGTTTGCCGCCGCGCGGCAGGGTGGCTGGCACGCGCTCCATGGGCCCTGTTTCGCCGGACCATCGATGCTGGCCCTTGATCCACCTCAATGCCCAGCCGGCGATTGCGGCTATTTTCCATGCCGCGCCGGCTCCCGCAGGGGAAATCCAGAGGCTGCGGCCCGATCGATTGTCACAGATTCGAGTTAGCCTTCTCAGATGACAGTCATACCGACGACGGAAAGCGATGGACGCCAGGACGCCGGCCGGCTGCTCGAGCTGGGCCGGGAGGTGAAGGAGCTGCGCGACCACGTGGCGGCCGAAGGGCGCCGTGCGTTCCAAGACTGGCGGCCCAATATCCACCGCCTGTCGTTTGCCGCCAGCGCCCTGAATTTCTCCCACTACCTCGCACTCCGGCACCGGGACATCCGCCCTCTGCAGCGGGCCCTGATGCCCTATGGCCTTTCCTCATTGGGTCGGCTCGAAGGCCACGTCCTTGCGACGCTGGATGCCGTCGCGGCGGCGCTGCAACGGATGACGGCACCCGGGGTCGAGTCCGGCATGCCATTTCCCGCCGAGCAGCAATTCTTCCGGGGCGAACGGCACCTGCATGAGAACGCCGTGGAGCTGTTCGGGCCATGCTCGAACGGCCGGGAAGTGCGGATTCTGGTCACGCTCGCGTCGGAGGCCGCGGCGAGTCCTGACCATGTGTTCGATCTTGCCAAGCGAGGCATGGATGCGGTGCGCATCAATTGCGCCCATGACGACGAGACGGTCTGGGCGGCGATGATCGATCACGTCCGCGCCGCCGAACGGGCGCTGGGGCGAAAGATCGCGATCCTGATGGACATTGCCGGTCCCAAATGCCGAACGGACGAAGTCTGGATCGCGCCCGACCGCAAGGCGCTGCTTTCCGGCGACCGCCTGCTGCTCTGCCGGGCGGCATCGGCCGAGAGCGGCCGATTCGCCTTTCGCGCCACCTGCACCATGCCGGAGATTTTCGACCGGCTCGAAGTGGGCGCGCGCGTCTATGTCGATGACGGCCGGTTCGCCGGGCGGGTCGAGGCGATCGAGAAGGCCGGCGCGGTGCTGCTGATCGAGCGCACGAAGATCGGCGGCGGCAAGCTGAAGGCTCAAAAGGGGCTGAACTTCCCCGACACCGATCTCGGGATCTCGCCTTTGACGCCGGGCGACCTGGCGAATCTCGATTTCGTCTGCCGTCACGCCGACATGGTCGGCTATTCCTTCGTCGAGACGGCGGCCGACATCGAATTGCTTCAGGGGGAGCTGGCCAAGCGCCGGTCGGATTGGGACCGGATGGGGCTGGTGGCGAAGATCGAGACGCCGCGCGCGGTCACCAACCTGCCCGCGCTCATCGTCCAGGCGGCCGGCCGCCAGCCGCTCGCCGTCATGATCGCGCGGGGCGATCTGGCGGTCGAGATCGGGTTCGAACGTCTGGCCGAAATGCAGGAAGAGATTCTCTGGTTATGCGAGGCGGCCCATGTTCCCGTGATCTGGGCGACCCAGGTGCTGGAAAGCCTCGTCAAGACGGGGATGCCGTCCCGCGGCGACATGACGGATGCCGCAATGTCGGCGCGCGCGGACTGCGTGATGCTGAACAAGGGCCCCAATGTCGGCGCGGGAATCGCGGCGCTCGATGGGCTGCTGCGGCGCATGAGCGAGAACCAGTCCAAGAAGACGCCCCAGCTCCGCGCGCTCCACTCCTGGTAGCCGCCCGCTCGGCGACGCTCAGCCGCCGATCTCGACGATGTAATTCCCATAGCCGTCGACTTGCGCCGCCTGCCCCGGCAGCAGCAGGAAGGTCGTCGTCGGCTCCTCGATGAGGGCCGGGCCGGCGATGGCGGTTCCGGGCCCCGTCGCCTGGCCGTCAAAGACCGGGATCTCCGTCATGCCCGATCCCGTGCCGAGATAGACCAGCCGGCGGGATTTCGGTGCCGGCTCAGCCACCCCTTGGACGGCGGCATGGCCGCGCCGCCCGGCGCCGCCCGTATTGCCGATGGCGCGCAGCTTCCAGGTGGTGAACTCGACCACGTCGTTCTCGTCCTTGATGGTGTAGATCCGCTCATGGGTGCGGTGGAAGGCGGCGAGCAGCCGGGCGAGATCGCCTTCGGCGAAGTCATCACCGGGAAATTCGAACGCCACTTCGATGTCCCAGGACTGGTAGAGGTAGCGTCCCTGGAAGGAGAATTCGAAGGCGCGCTTGGCCGGCTCGAACCCCATCTGCTGGAGAAAGGCGTCACCCTTGCCGCGCAGCCGGCCGAGCAGCCGGGCGACGCGGGCGGGGTCGAAATCGCGGCTGGTCTGATGCAGGGTCGCCGATTCCTCCCAGCGCACGTCGGAGAGCAGCCCGCCATAGGCGCTGAGCCCGGCGGCGAGCTTCGGCACCATGTAGCGCTTGATGCCCAGGATGCGGGCCATCTCGGCGATGTGGCAGGCGGTGGCGCCGCCGCCGGAGATCAGATAGCTCTCGCGCGGATCGATGCCCTCATTGACGGTGATGTCCTCGATGGCATTGATCATATTGTGATTGGTGGTGGTGTGGATGGCATAGGCCGCTTCCACCAGCCCGGTGCGCAATTTTGCCGCCAGATGTCCGACGGCGGCCTCGGCCCTGGCGCGGTCGAGCTTCATCCGCCCGCCGAGGAAATAATCGGGATCGATGATGCCGAGCACGACATTGGCATCGGTTACCGTCGCCTCGGTGCCGCCGCGGCCATAGCAGGCGGGGCCGGGCCGCGCGCTGGCGCTATGGGGGCCGACGCGGAGCAGCCCACCCGGATCGACCCAGGCGATGCTGCCGCCCCCGGCACCGACGGAGCGCACATCCACCTTGGGAATGCCCAGCATCTCCATGCCGAACGTGGCCTCGGGCGTGACGACGAGTTGGCGGTCCCGCAGCGCCGAGACGTCGAAGGTCGTCCCGCCCATGTCGACGACGATGACGTTCTCCGCCGTCGTCAGATGCATGCCGGCGATGGGGGCCAGCGTCGGGCCGGACATGACGCTGTAGATGGGCCGGCGGATGATCTCCTCCGGGGGCATCATGCCGCCCACGCAATTGGCGATCAGCAGCTCCTTGGCATAGCCCGCGCCGCGCAGCACATCGGCGAGCTTGGTGATATAGGCCGAGACGATCGGATAGAGCGAGGCGTTGATGGCTGTCGAGATCATGCGCCGGTATTCGCGCGGGATCGGGTTCAGCTCGTGGCTCAAGGTCAGCGGAATGCCCGGCCATTCGCGCTGTACGATTTCGCGCACCCGGCGCTCATGGTCGGGGTTGACGATGGACCAGAAGAGACAGACGGCGATGGCTTCGACGCCGCAGCGCTTCAGATGTTGCACCGCCGCCACCACATCCTCCTCGTTCAGCGCTTCGAGTTCCTGGCCCAGGGCACCGATGCGGCCATGGACCTCGACGGTGCGGGAGCGCGGCACATAGGGCGGGGGGTAGTTGATATGGGTCGTGAAGGCGCGCTTGCGCGGGGATTCGCGCAAGGTCAGCACGTCGGGATGGCCGGCATTGCAGATCAGGCCGACGGGCGCCACCTTGCCCTCCACCAGCGCATTGGTGGAGACGGTGGTGCCATGGACGATCAGATCGGTCTTGGCGAGGAAGCCTTTCAGGCTCAACCCATGGGCCTCGGCGGCGAGGGCGAAGGCATCGATGAAGCCGCGCTCGAACTCGCCAGGCGTCGTCGGCGATTTGAAGATCTCGAGGCCGCCATCCTCCGAATGAAGCACCAGATCGGTGAAGGTGCCGCCGATATCGACGCAGGCAACGAACATCTCAACTGTCCTTATCCGCTGAAGCGAGGTTGGGTTTTTCCGCCGAAGCAAGGCTGGAAT
>DATHQQ010000441.1:0-2154 GCA_035482595.1 Verrucomicrobiia bacterium | reverse complement strand
GCCCTCGGCCGCGAGGGGGCCCATGTCATCGGCCATTACGGCAGCGATGAAGCCGGAGCGAAGCTGGCCACGGCCGGCATTCCCGCCGCGCGGGTGAAGCTGATCGCGGCCGATCTCGCCAAGCCCGGCGCGGCGGCGCGGCTCTGGGGCGAGGCCCTGGCCTGGCGGGGCCGCATCGACGTACTGGTCAACAATGCCGCCATCATGGCCTTCGAGGGCGGCTTCGAGGATTCCGACGAGGTTTGGGACAAGGTCTGGGCCGAGACGCTGCAGATCAATGTCAAAGCGCCGGCCGATCTCTTCCGCGGTGCGGTGCGCCATTACCGCCAGGCGGGGGGCGGCACCATCATCACCATCTCGAGCTGGAACGCCCAGCGCGGCTCGACCAATCCCATCACCATCGCCTATGCCGCCTCCAAGGCCGCGGTCATGGCCTCGACCAAGACCATCGCGCGGGCCTATGCCAAGGAGAACATCCTGGCCTATATCATCGCCCCCGGCGTGGTGCGGACGCGGCTCTCGGAGAATTTTGCGGCCACCCAGGGCGGCGAGGCGGCGGTGACGGCGAGCCTCGCCATGGGGGAGTGGGTCCCGCCCGGCGACATCGCCGAGCTGGTAGCCTTCCTCGCCACCGGCCGCTGCCGGCATCTGAGCGGCGCCACCCTCGACGTCAATGGCGCGAGCTATGTGAGATAGCGCGGCTCGTTCGCGTGACCCCTTCCTTCCCGCTTTTGCGCTTGGGTATTTACATGAGGGGAGCCAGCTTTCCTTTGTGTCCCCTCCCCCCTTGCGGGGGAGGGTTAGGGTGGGGGGTCGGTTCCGCGGCAGCGGATCAGGATGAGTCCACGCTGCATCGCCACTTTGGTTGAGAATATGGCCACCCCCACCCCGGCCCTCCCCCGTCAATGCGCGGGCCTTGCGGCCCGCAGGGGGAGGGGGAAGAAAGTAGCGGCGGCGATCAACGAGATATCTCGTAGCGCGAAAGCAGGCGAGCGACGGAGCCTGGGGCCTTGGATTCCCGCCTTTGCGGGAAAGACGGATGAGCCCGCCGCTCACCGTTCCAGGACCGCAGCCCGGCGCTCCAGATAGAAGGAATAATTGCGCGGCAGCACCGCTGCGGGATTGGCGAGGTTCAGCTCCTGGGCGGCGCGGTAGAGCCAATGGGGTTCGGCAATCATCTGGCGGCCGAGAGCGACGAGATCGGCGTCGCCATCCACCAGTATCGCTTCCGCCTGGCGCGGCTCGATGATGGCGCCCACCGCCATGGTGGGGATCTCGGCGCCGCGGCGCACCGCCGCCGCGAGATCCACCTGATAGCCCGGGCGGATCTTGCTGGTGCCCAGCGAGACCGAGCCCGACATGCCGCCTGACGAGCAGTCGATCACATCGATGCCGCGCGCCTTCAATTCCTTCGCGAGGGCGACGCTGTCCTCCACGGGAAGCCCGCCCTCGATATTGTCGGTGACCGAGGCGCGATAGAAGACAGGCTTCTCCGCCGGCCAGACCGCGCGTACCGCCTCGGCCACAGCCAGGGGAAAGCGCATGCGCTTTTCCAAACTGCCGCCGAACTCGTCGCTGCGCTTGTTCGAATGCGGCGAAAAGAAGGAATGGGTCAGATAGCCATGGGCGCCATGGATCTCGACGATCTCGAAGCCCACGGCCAGCGCCCGGCGCGCGGCCTGGGCGAAGGCATCGACCAGTTCCTCGATCTCAGGCAGGGTGAGCTCGCGCGGCACGGGATAGCCCTCGCGTTCCGGCAGCGGGCTCGGGGCCACGGTCTGCCAGGCGGCCTCGGGGCCGGTCTTGGCCTCGATCGGCTTGGCACCGTCCCAGGGGCGGAGGGCGCTGGCACGCCGTCCGGCATGGGCGAGCTGGATCCCCGGCACCGTGCCATGAGCGCGATAGGTCTCGACCACGCGCTTCAGCCCGGGGAGCTGGCTGTCGTCATAGATACCGGTGCAGCCATAAGTGATGCGCCCGTCCCGCGTCACCCCTGTGGCCTCAACGAAGGCCGCCGCCAGCCCGCCGGCGGCGAAGCGCGCATGATGGCGGAAATGCCAGTCCTGCATGCGACCCTCCACCGCCTCGTATTGGCACATGGGCGAGAGCACGGCGCGGTTGCGCAAGGTAAGGCCGCGCAGCTGGAGAGGCGAA
>DATHQQ010000440.1:0-2145 GCA_035482595.1 Verrucomicrobiia bacterium | reverse complement strand
CAGGCGGAACTCGACCATGTCGAAGGAGCGGTTCAGCCGCAGCTCCGATAGCGCATGCCAGGAGAGGACCTCGCGGTCGAGCAGGTTCCACTCGCCCGCCGGGCGGACGCGCATCCCCGTCTTCGGGCGCACCTCCACCATGCCCTTGCTGATCAATACCTTGATCGCCTCGCGCAGCGCGTTGCGCCCGATGCCGAGATCGGCTGCCAGCTGCGGCTCGGTCGGCAGGCCGCCTTCCGGCCCGTATTCGCCGGCGACGATACGCCGGCCGAGCTCGTCCACGATCTGATCGTGCAGATTGCGCCGCGCGATAGTGCGCCGGGGTGCCGCCACTCTCTCCTGCCCGCTCGGCATCTTCCTCGAAAACTCCTTCACCATGGCCCCTATCCAGAGCGGCGAGTCGTCTCGACGTCGCGGGGAGGTTATCGTCGGGCCGCGAAGCCCTGTCCATCCGCCTTCGCCGCCGGACCGGCGCAGACCCGGCTTGTTGATATAATCATAGGATGATAGGATGCTTCCCGCCAGTGCAGCCTGAACCGCTCAACACGGGGCCTTGGGGGCGGGGGGCCCTGAGGGCGGGAGGCCTGGGGGAGGCATTTTGAGCTTCTGGTCGAGCTTCATGCAGACCGCGCCGCATTTCCTCGACATCCTCCTGGGTGGCGCGGTGGTGGCGGTCGAGGTGGCGGCGGGCGCGCTGCTGGTGGCCCTCGCCGGCGGGCTGATCCTGGCGCTGATGACGGTGACGCCGCTCCGGCCGCTGCGCTGGATCGCCCGGGCCTATATCGAGCTCATCCGCGGCACGCCGGCCCTGACCCAGCTCTTCATCATCTATTTCGGCCTCGCCGATCTCGGCCTCGGCATGCCGCCGATGGCGGCGGCGATCACCGGGCTGGGGGCCAATGGCGCGGCCTATCTGGCGGAGGTCTACCGCGCCGGCATCCTCGCCATCCATCGCGGCCAGAGCGAGGCGGCGCTCTCCCTCGGCCTCACGCCAATGGATGTGATGCGCTTCGTCATCCTGCCCCAGGCAATACGCATCATGCTGCCGCCCTTCTGCAACTACGCCATCCAG
The DNA here is from genome assembly GCA_035482595.1 of Verrucomicrobiia bacterium. Taxonomy (GTDB): domain Bacteria; phylum Pseudomonadota; class Alphaproteobacteria; order Dongiales; family Dongiaceae; genus DASXQK01. The sequence continues at coordinate 1,073 of DATHQQ010000440.1, read as the reverse complement.
CTGCTGAAGGATACGTCGCTCGTCTCCGCCGTGGCAGCGCCGGAGATCATGTTCCGCGCCCGCAATCTGGTGATGGAGACCTATCTCAGCATGCAGATCTATCTGCTGGCCGCGGCGATCTATCTCTCGATCAGCATCCCCCTCTCCCATCTCACCACGCGGCTGCAGGTCAGCCTCCGGAGCTGGCGCTGAGATGATCGATTTCTGGGCCTCGATCTGGGAGAACCTGCCCGACTGGGGGCCGCAGATGCTGGTGGCCGCGGTGCAGACCCTGAAGCTGACGTCGGCCTCCTTCGTGCTGGCAGTCGCCTTCGGCATCGTCGTCGCGCTGCTGCGGCTCTCGCATCTGGCGCCGGTGCGGTGGCTTGCCATCGTCTTCATCGAGGTCGGCCGCGGCACGCCGGCCCTGGTGATCCTGTTCCTGATCTATTTCGGTCTGCCTGCCGTTGTGCCGTGGCTGGAGTTCAATTCCTTCACCGCCGCGGTGATCGGCCTCGGGCTCCAGGGGGCTGCGGTGCTGGCGGAGATCTTCCGCGCCGGGATCGAGGCGCTGGACCGCGGCCAGCGCGAGGCCTCCCTCTCCCTCGGGCTGACACCGGCGCAGACCATGCGCGACGTGATGGCGCCCCAGGCGATCCGCATCGTCCTGCCCCCCGTGGGCAATTACCTGATCGGCCTGCTGAAGGATACCGCCATCGCCTCGATCATCGCAGCGCCCGAACTGATGCTGCGGGCCAAGGACCTCGCCTCGTCGAGCTTCCTGCCCATGCAGCTCTACGTGCTGGCGGCGATCATCTATTTTGCCATGAGCTACCCGCTATCCCTGCTCCTGCGCCGCCTCGAGTCGGCGCTGGCCATCCATCAGCATTGAGCGAGGCATTTGCGTACGACCGGTAACCACAACAAGAGCGACAACCAAGCAAGGAGGAGACCATGCGTAGCCCATCGTCTGCGATATCCCGATACTCCCTGAAGCACAGCCTGCGGCGCTTCGGCGGCGCTCTCATCGTCGGCGCGCTCGCGCTCGCCGCCGGCTCGGCCATGGCGGAGCCGCCCAAGACCATCGAGCCCGG
>DATHQQ010000439.1:0-4186 GCA_035482595.1 Verrucomicrobiia bacterium | reverse complement strand
AGGCCCGGATCCTGGTCATGGCAGCCGCCGCCGGCGAGATTGGTCCGGTTGTAGGCGAAGAGCATCTGGCGCACGCCAAGGCGATAGAAGAAGGAGACCATGTAGGATTCGCCGTCCAGCGACTCCATCCCCTCGATGTCGAAGGCGATGGCGAGTTTGCCCGCCTGCTTGGCTGCCAGGATGTCGTCGGCGGTGCGGATCAAGGTGAAACGGTCGGGGCGCTTCTCGAGCCAGGTGAGGAAGGCGCCGATATTCTTGACCGTATGCTGCCAGTCGACCACGTCATAGCCGACATTGACCGAGAGGTAGTCCACCCCCGCGGCGCGCCAATGCTCCAGGATCTCGAGATCGACCGAGGGATCGGGGCCGAAGCCCGCGTGATTGTCCCAGACCAGCGCATCCTGATGCAGCCGGCGGGCGGCGTCGGAGACCTTCCAGCTGGCGGCGGCGATATCGGGCATGTGTCGCTCCTTGAATGAGAGGCGGAAGCCTAGGCCAGGGGCGCGTCCGGGCGCAACAATCCTTCCCAAAGGAAGAATTCAGGAGCCACACGCTCAGCAGTTTGCGGCTCGCCCTTGGACCACTCCCCGGACTTGATCCGGGAATCACGCCGGGGTGACGGGTGAGAAAGGGTGGCCTTACGCGCCGATGGTCATACTGCCTTTGAAGTCTCCGCTTCCCCTTCCGTCATTCCGGCGAAAGCCGGAATCCAGGGGCCACAGGGAAGGTGCTTGCCACTCGCCCCTGGACCCCTCCCCGGACTTGATCCGGGGATCACGCCGGGGTGACGGCATAGAGGGTGCGGCTTTCGCAGCAATCGCTTTCTGTTGCCGCTCCCTGCGAGGAACTGCCTTCTTTTCCGTCTACTTCGGCCCCATCCGCAGCGCGCCGTCGAGGCGGATGACCTCGCCGTTGATCAGCCCGTTCTCGATGATATGCAGCACCAGCCGCGAGACCTCATGCGCATGGCCGAGGCGCGCCGGGAAGGGCACGGACTCGCCCAGCGCCTTCTGCACATCGGCCGGCAGGGTCAGCATCATCGGCGTGGCGATCAGGCCGGGAGCGATGGCGTTGACGCGGATGCCGCTGCGGGCGAGATCGCGCGCCGCCGGCAGGGTCAGGCCGACGATGCCGGCCTTGGACGCGGCATAGGCGGCCTGGCCGATCTGGCCCTCATAGGCCGCAACCGAGGAGGTGGAGACGATGACGCCTCGCTCGCCATCGGTCAGCGCCGGAAGCTTGGCCATCTCGGCGGCGGCCAGGCGCATCATGTTGAAGGTGCCGATGAGATTGACCTCGATGACCCTCGCGAATTTCTCCAGGGGCAGCGGGCCGTCCCTGCCGAGGATGCGGCCGGGAATGAGGATGCCGGCGACATTGACCAGGATGCGCGCCGCGCCATGGGCCTTGGTCGCGGCGGCGACCGCCGCCTCGCCGCTGGCAGCGCTCGCGATGTCGCATTCCAGCCCCAGCCCGCCGATCTCCTTGGCCACGGCCTCGGCCGCCTCGCGGTTCAGGTCCAGAACGGCGACCTTCGCCCCCGCCTTCGCCAGATGTCGTGCCACATCGGCGCCGATGCCCGAGCCCCCGCCGGTGACGATGGCCGCCTCGCCCTTGATCTCCATACCCTGCTCCTTTGCCCCAAACGGCGGTCTTCTTAGCAGAGCGGCGGGGCCTTGCGAAGCGAGCCGGAAGTGGCCAGTTATGAGAGATGACGAGCCGCGAACTCACTTTGCCCCAGCTCGAGAAGCTGAATCGCGATCGCAAGACCACCGAGCGCGGGTTCTGGCAGAAGCTCCGCCGCCATGCCCGCCAGCTTCCCTTCGCCGATGAGCTTCTGGCCGGCTATTACTGCGCCGTCGATCCGGCGACGCCGCTCCGGGCGCGCGCCGTGCTCTACGGCGCCATCGCCTATTTCGTGCTGCCCTTCGACATCGTGCCCGATTGGATCGTCGGGATCGGCTTCACCGACGACGCCGCGGTGCTGGCCGCGGCGCTGCGCAGCATCCTCCCCCATATCAAGGACACCCACCGCGACCGGGCCCGTCAGGTGCTGGAGCGCATTTCCGGCTCCTGAGGCGACCACTCTCTTCCGTCATCCCCGCGAAAGCGGGGATCCAGAGTGGTGGGACTCGCTTGTTGCCCTGGATTCCCGCTTTCGCGGGAATGACGAAAGAAAGGTTGCGAGCGATTTTGCCTAGGCCTTCGCCAAGGCCCGCTTCGCCAGCTGTGACTCGCGCCGCGCGATGTAGATGGCCGAGCCGGCGATGAGGGCGGAGCCGATCCAGGTCCAGCGGTCGGGGATCTCGGCGAAGGCGAGATAGCCGATGAAGGCCGAGAAGATCATGCGGCCGTAGTCGTAGGGCAGCACGGCCGAGGCATCGGCCATGCGCAGCGCCCGCACATAGCAGAGATGGCCCAGCGTGCCGGCGAGCCCCATGCCGACGAGGAAGACCCAGGTCCAGACCGGCGGCATCTGCCAGACGAAGAGCGCGGGCGCGAGCGACATGGGCGTCATCAGCAGCACCATGTAGGTGACGATGGCATTGGCCGATTCGGTGCGGGAGAGGCGCTTGACCATCAGCGTCGTGGCGGCATTGGCGGCGGCCGAGGCGATCATCAGCAGCATGCCGATATCGAACGGCGCGGCCCCCGGCCTGACGATGATGACCACGCCGATGAAGCCCAGCGTCGTGGCGCTCCAGCGCCGGAAGCGGACCGTCTCGCCGAGGAAGAGTGCCGCGCCCAAAGTGGTGAACAGGGGGGCCGTGAAGCTGAGGGCCACGGCCAGGGACAGCGGCAGCAAAGCGAGCGCCGAGAAGGACATGAGCATGGAGCTGAGCCCCACCGCCGTGCGCCAGAAATAGAGCTTCAGCCGCCCGGTCCTCAATCCCGCCATGCCGGAGCGGAAGAGCCAGGGCAGCATGAAGGCGAGGCCGAAGAGATTGCGGAAAAAGGCGATCTCGAAGGGATGCAGATCCGTGGTCAGATAGCGGATCTGGCCGTTGAGGCAGGAGAAGAAGAGGCCCGACCCCAGCATCCAGATGATCGCCTGGAGCAGCTCGCTGCCCCGCACTGCCTTACCGAAGAATCTCATACCCGACGCTTCCCCCAGCCGCAGCATAGCGCGGCGCGGAAGGCGCTTGCCAGCGGCGCGCCGGCCCTATTTCATCTGCCGGCGAATGAGGGCCGGAGAAGGGGAGAGATGACCGAACCATTGTGGCGTCCGTCGCCCGAGCGCATCGCCGCGGCCAATCTGACCCGCTTCTGCCGGCAGGTCGGGCAACGGGACATGGCCGACCTTTACCGCTGGTCCATCGCCGATCCGGAGGCCTTCTGGCGCGCGATGTGGGAATTCGCCGGCATTGTCGGCGAGGGCCCGGGCCGGGTGGGCATCGAGAATCCCGGCCGGATGCCCGGCGCGCATTTCTTCCCCGAGGCGCGGCTCAACTATGCCGAGAATCTGCTGCGCCGGCGCGACGACGCCGATGCCCTGGTCTTCTGGGGGGAAGACAAGGTGAAACGCCGCCTCTCCCACCGCCAGCTCTACGATCTCGTCTCCCGTCTCGCCCAGGCGATGAAGGCGGCCGGCGTCGAACCCGGCGACCGGGTTGCGGGATTCGTGCCCAACATGCCGGAGACCATCGCGGCCATGCTGGCCGCTGCCAGCCTGGGCGCCATCTGGTCCTCCTGCTCGCCGGATTTCGGCGTGCAGGGCGTGCTGGACCGCTTCGGCCAGATCGCGCCCAAGCTGCTGATCACTGCCGACGGCTATTGGTACGGCGGCAAGAGCTTCGATTCCCTCGCCCGCATCGGCGAATGCCTCCCCCAGCTTCCCAGCGTCGAGCGGGTCATCGTGCTGTCCTATCTCAGCGACGCGCCGGACCTGGGAAAACTGCCGAAGGCCGCGCGGCTCGCGGATTTCATCGCCCCCTACCCCGCCGGCCCGATCGAATTCGCGCGGCTGCCCTTCAACCATCCGCTTTTCATCATGTATTCCTCGGGCACGACGGGGGTGCCGAAATGCATCGTGCATGGCGCCGGGGGCACGCTGATCCAGCATCTGAAGGAGCATCTGCTCCATAGCGACATCAGGAGCGGGGACCGCCAGTTCTAGTTCACCACCTGCGGCTGGATGATGTGGAACTGGCTGGTCTCGGGCCTGGCCTCGGGCGCGACCTTGCTG
>DATHQQ010000438.1:0-3243 GCA_035482595.1 Verrucomicrobiia bacterium | reverse complement strand
CGCGTTGCCCTACGGCACGACGCTATCGGGCGCAGCCATCCATCGGCGGCGGCGCGTAACGCAAGAAGCAACAACAGGGGGACAGCATGAAGAAGATCCTGCTCGGCCTGGTCTGCGCGGCGGCCTTGATGGGCGCGGGCTTGATGAGCGTCGCCTGGGCGGCCGATATCAAAGTCATCAATGCCGACGCCTGGTTTCCCGAGGGACCTGTGTGGTATCAGGGCAAGCTCTATTACGTGGAATACGGCCGCAACACGATCATGACCTGGGACGGCACCAAGAACGACACCTTCTGGAAGCAGGATGGGTGCGGGCCGTCGGCGGTGGTGACCAATGCGGCGGGCGAGTTCCTGACCACCTGCTATGATTCCGGCACCATCGGGCGGATCTCGGCGGACGGCAAGACGCTGACGCCTTATGCCAAGGATACCAACGGCAATGGCTTCGTGGGGCCGAACGATCTGGCGCCCGACAAGAAGGGCGGAGTCTATTTCACCGGCTCGGGCCATGAGGGGCCGGCGATCGATGCCTCGGTCTATTACATCAACAAGGACGGCACGACGGTCACCCAGGTGGCCGACGATCTGCACAACGCCAATGGGCTGGCGGTCTCCAACGACGGCAAGATTCTCTATGTGATCGAGACCGAGGAGAACCGGCTGCTGCAGTTCAAGATCAATGACGACGGGACGCTGACGGACCGCAAGGTCTTCCTCAACCTCACCGATCTCTTCCCCAAGGATCCGAAGATCTGGCCGGATGGGGTGAAGATCGATGCCAAGGGCGAGCTCTATATCGGCCAGAGCCCGCGCTCCCTCGATGCGCCGGGCAAGATCATCGTCGTCGATGGCACGGGCAAGCTGCTGCGCACCATCGCCGTGCCCTCCGTCTCCATGCCCAATCTCGCCTTCGGGCCGGACGAGAAGGTGATCTACGTCATGGCGCTGGACCAGATCGACAAGGCGCCCTGGCATGGCAAGGTCTATGAGGTGCCGAACCAGTAGGCTTTTCCCCCTCGCCCCCCGCTTCTTCTCCCTCGCCCCCCGCTTGGGGGGAGAGGGCCGGGGTGAGGGGGTCTCGCTCGCGACGCTACCGTTGCAACGCGGAGAATGTTGCTTGCGCTGAGCCGAGAGCACCAGTCAGCGCTGCTTGAGGCACGAACCCCCTCACCCCGACCCTCTCCCCCGTTCCGGGGGCGAGGGGGAAAGTGGAATAGCGCCCTCTACGGCAAATCGAGCGCCGCCACCTTGCCCATGGAGTTCTTGATCGCCTCGGCATCGAGCCCCGCGTCGAGGAGCTCGCTCACCGTCGCGGCGGTGCGGCGGAACTTGTGGGCGGAGGTCGCCATATTGGCGATCTGCGGGGCATAGGGCGAGGGGCGGAGGTCGGCGATGCCGGCGGCCTCGAGGCCGACGACGCTGCAGGTGCCGTGCTCGTGCATCAGCAGCGGCGCACCCGAGCTGCCGCGGTCCCCGCCGCAGTCGTTGTGCAGCCGGCCGTCGAACGGATCGATCTTCCGGACGGCGCAGTCCTTCGCGACGAAGGGTGCGGCGCTCGAGGCGTAGCTCATGGCATAGCCCTGGACCCAGAGCGGCTTGCCCAGGAGATCCTCCGGCTGGCCCTGATATATGCCGAGTGGGACGATATCGGCCGGTGCCGGCTTGTCCAGCACGGCGATGGCCCAATCGCCCCCCCGATAATGGCTGCCGCCGCTCGAATCGGCACGATAGCTGCCCCGCGCCACCACCGTCGCGTCGGCCGTGAAGGCCGTCCAGCCGCGGTCGTAGCCGAGCAGGAGGGAGAAGCGGTCATGGGGCACGCCATTGACGGCGGGCACATGGGAGACCGTCAGCACCTCGCGCCGGTTCAGCACCAGAGAAGCGGTGCCGAGGAAGCGGTCGTCGATGCGGAGCTGACCCGTCGCCGTGATGCAAGGATCCCTGGCGGAATCGCCGTGCTGGGCGGCCGGTAGGTCGGTGAACCAGGTGACGGGGATCGCGGCGTCGGCGCCGCGTGGAAGGGTTGGATGCAGATAGCCCGCCGCGCCGGCGGGACTCCAGGACCCCCCGCCGGCAAGGACGGCGAGGCCAGCGGCGGCGGCCAGGCAGCGGCGCCGCAAGCGACGGCCGAACAGCTTGTCGACCTTCATTGTGAAGCCCCTATCCATGCAGGCGTGAGACAGTATCATTTTTTGCCGCGAGCGTCGCGGGAATTGAGCAAGAACGCATAACTCCGATCAGCCGCGCATAGGACAAAGCCCCATCCGCGATCCAGATTGTGTCATCAGGCGCCGGATGTGCCGGCGTGCGTCAGCAAACGATTCAACCCTGAGGAGGGGCCCGATATGCGCATTCTGTCCCACAAGCAACTTCGCCTCGCCGGCGCGATGGCGTTTCTGGCGGCCGGCCTCATGCTCTCCCCGCTGAGCGCCATGGCGGGTGATCAGGGTGGCAGCCGGGAGAAGACGCCCGACAGCAGCGCCTATACCAATTATTCCTCGACCCCGCAGGGCGTGGCGACGCCCTGCGACACCTGCTACATGGGCGCCGGTCTGGCCGGCACGCAAGATAAGGCCCCGGCCGCCGTTCAGCAGACGCCGCGCTGCGACACCTGCGTCAAGGGCAGCTAAGCTAAAGGCGTGACCCTTCCTTTCGTCATTCCCGCGAAAGCGGGAATGACGAAGGAGAGAGATCGCTTTGCGACCCCGACGCGCTCACGGGCAGCCTGACCGGCTGCCCGTGGGGCGTCGATTCATAGGCCTCGGTCCAGGCCTGCGTCATCGACGTCAGCTCTTGCGGGTCCACCAGCCCGCCTTCGATCGTGAGCCGTTCGAGCGCGCGCAGCGCGGCGGCGAAGTAGCTCTCCACATCGTCCTTGGCGCCGGCATCGGCGGCGCGGCGGATTTCCTCGCCCAGGGTTGCCGACCATTGCGTGGCGGTGAAACGGTCCTGTTCCACCAGCCGGGCGGCCAGCGCCATGGTCTCGGCCTGCCAGGGCTCGGTGAAGGCCGGCTCGCCGTCGCGCCGCCGGAGGGCGCCCGCCTCAGGGTTCAAGATAGCTCTCCCAGAGATCGAGGAAGATCCGGTCCGGACTCCCCGCTGCCTCCGGCCAGAGATCGGCGGCGCGAAAGGCGACAGAATAGAGCGGCTCCGCCCGCTCCTCTCCCTTGGCGCCGGCATCGGGCAGCAGGTGATTGCCGTGATAGGCATGGATGAGTCCGGGCCGCCCGCGGACATAGCGCGG
>DATHQQ010000437.1:0-2466 GCA_035482595.1 Verrucomicrobiia bacterium | reverse complement strand
GCGATGACGATCGCGGCAAGCGCCGGGTGGGGCATGCCTCGGAACAGCGGCGTCAGCAGGACCAAGGTCAGGAAGCAAAAGAGGGCGGCGATGAGATTGGCGAGTTGGGTGCGGGCACCGGCGGCCATGGCCACCGAGGTCTTGGACAAGCTGCCGACGACGAGAAATCCGCCGAAAAGACCACTCAAGATGTTGGCGGGCCCGTGCGCGATCAGCTCCTGGTTCGAGTCGATGTCGCCGCCGCCCTGCGTCGCCGCCGCCTTCGCCCCACCAAGCGCCTCGGCGTAGCCGACCAGGACGATGGCGAGTGCGCCGGGCGCGAGCTCCCGCAGGACACCGAAGTCAAGGCGGGGCAAGACGAGGTGAGGCAGGCCGGACGGCAGGTTGCCGACCACGCTGATGCCGGCGGCCTCCCCGCCGGCCAAGCCGACGAGAACGGTGGCAACGACCGCGACGACCAGGGCCGAGGGTAGGCGGGGTGCCAGCCGGCGGAGCAGCAGCATTGCTGCGAGGCTCAGCAAGCCGGTCAGCACCGGGGCAAGTGATGCATCAGACAAATGCTGCAGCAGGAACCAGAGCTTCGTGAAGAAATTGCCCGACGTCCCGCTGATACCCAGCAGATGCGGCACCTGGCCAATGATCGTGACGCAGACGAGACCTTCGATGAATCCCCGCATTACCGGCGTAGGAATGAAGGCTGCCACCCAGCCCATGCGCAGCGCGCCAAGGAGCAGGAAGATGGCACCGATCAAGACGGCGAGGGTAGAGGTCAGTGCATTGAAGTCGGCCGTACCCTGAGCCGCGATGGCGCCCACGGTCAGGGCGGAGATCAGGCCGGTGGCGGTGTCTGGACCGATGACGAGCAGGCGTGAGGTGCCGAAGATCGCGTAGGCGACCAGGGGCGGGACGATGGTGTAGAGCCCCATGATGGCCGGCACGCCGACGATGCCGGCATAGGCCATGCCCTCTGGCACCATGACCGCCCAAATGGCAAGGCCGGCCAGGACGTCCGGCAATAGCCAGTCACGCCGGTAGGAGGGAAGCCAGCCAAGGATGGGGAGCAGCCGCTGCACGGTGGAGACAGGGCGGGCCGGCACAGACATGGTCAATATCTCCTGGATCCGGCGTCACGACAAATTCGACGCGCCGCCGGATCCTCGGCAAGGAGACGGCTCACGCTTTTCATCCACCCAGGATGACCGCGATGGAGACCATGGATACTCCCAGAATCAGGATGATCAGGGCCCCATGCCAAGGGGGCGCATCGGTGTAATGCGCCCACCAATACCCTACGACAATGAGCAGCAGGATGAGCACGGCATTCGATACGCGAAGCGCGACGTAGGAATCATCGAGCAACAGAAACGGAATCACGCCAGGAATGGCCGTGGCAGACACCAGGGCAAAGACGACGAAGGCCGATACAAAATCCCGCCGGTGCAGCCTTACCCGGGCGGGTGCGGCATGGAAGCTGAGGTCCAGGATCGACTGATAGAGACGGGCGCGATCCTCCGGCGGGACCGCGAGCGGCTCGTCTTCCAGCCCGAACTCCTCCTGGATTGCGGCCAAGGCCTCCGCCTCGCTGCGTACATTTCTGAGCCCGCGGAAGAAACGCGCACGCTGGCTCCGATAGAACATGCTGCCGAGTACGAACAGGACGGCATCGATGACCCCCCATGCGATGTTGCACCCGATCGCCGCCGCGACCAGCTGATGAGTATCGAGCTGACCTGACCCCGAGAGGATCTCCGCGCCAGCGGTGATCGTCAGCACCATGATGAGTCCGAACAGGACCTCCCCCAGGGTGTCGCCGGGATCGAGATAGCGGTGAATTGCGGACTTTGCCGTCACGAGCGGGCTGCCCCGCTGACGAGCGCCACCCGCCGCGGGTGGCGACCATCCTCATAGCGGACGCGAAGACCGAGGTCCCGCCGCCAGAGCTTGAGATCCGCCGAATCGTCATAGGAGGCGGTGGGGACCGCCGGGGACGAGTTTATCCCCTTGGATTCAATCGCTTGCCTCAAATTGCCGATATGCTCTGACAATGTAGAAAGCTCGAGCTCCGTCTCGGACAAGGAACTCTCCCTCTTTGTCACCAGCAGTATTTTTTTGGATGCAGGCCGGCAGGAGCCAACTATGACACTTTGTGACCATGCTGTTAGAAAATTCCGGGCAGGGCGCAAACTGCAGCAGTCGGGCCAAGCAAGCTGGAATTAGCCGGGGATGAAGCCGGCGATGGAGCCATTCTACGCAAAAAGCCCCGCAGGCCCCGTTGGCGCGGGCCCAGGGCACTCCCTCCAACCTTGTCATGTCCAAGAAAAAAAGGGTGAGGCCCGGGCCGGAATCGAACCGACGTACGGGGATTTGCAGTAGCCGTTCGTCGGTTTCTTCAATCGTCTCGGGTCGGAAAATATCGCGAGATTCTATGGGATTAAGCGGGATTTCTGGGGATCAGCTTGCGCTTGG
>DATHQQ010000436.1:0-10884 GCA_035482595.1 Verrucomicrobiia bacterium | reverse complement strand
CGTCGCTTCCTTCCTGCGGTATTCGCTCCAGCGGGGGCGCTCCAGCGGGCGAAACTAGGACGCCGCCCGGCTTTGTGCAACAGCGGCGCGATGGGGTCCGGTACGGCCGTGGCGCTGAGGCAGCTCGATGACGAAGAGCGTCCCGTCGCCGGTGCTGCGCAGCAGGCGGATCTCCCCGCCATGGGCGCGGACCAGCTCCCGGGCGATGGCAAGGCCGAGCCCGGTCCCGCCCGGCCGGGCCGAGCCCGCGAAGGGTTGGAACAGCTTCTCGCGTGCCCGGGGCGGCAGTCCCGGCCCGTTGTCGATCACTTCCAGGATCAGGCGATCTTCCCGGGTCCCATCGCCTTTGCCTGTTTCGGCCCAGCTGGCCTGGACCGCGATGCGGGTGGCACCCGCCTGGGCCGCGTTCTGGACCAGATTGGCGATGATCCGAAAGAGCTGGCCCCGGTCGGCTTCGATCTCCAGCTCCGGCGGGACCTCGTTGCAGAGGGGCGGGGGGCCTTCGCCGGCTTCGGGCAAGGTGAGGGCGACCTCGTCCACCAGTTCGGCCAGGGGATAGCGCGTCAGATGCAGTGCCAGCGGCCCCTCGCGGGTGAAGTTGAGGGTGGTGCTGCAGAGCTCGACGGCCCGGTCGATGGCGGACAGCAGGGCCTTGGCATTGCGTCGCACCTCGGGGTCGCCGCTGGCGGTCAGCCGGTCGGAGACCAGGGCCGCGGTCGAGAGGATGTTGCGCAGATCGTGATTGATCTTGCTGACCGCGCCACCGAGCGCGGCGAGCCGGGTCTTCTGCCGGAGCGCGGCGCGCAGGCCCGCCTGCATCTCCACCAGCTCTCGCTCGGCGACACCGACCTCGTCGCTGCGCCGGCTGGGCTGGATGGCGGCGGACAGATCCTCCGGATCGTCGCGGAAGGCGACCATCGCCTCGGTCAAGCGGCGCATGGGGCGGATCATCAGCCATTGCAGGCTGAGATAGACGAGGGCGGCGGTGATCAGGGAGATGACGATGGAAAGGGCAAGCACGCGCTCGGAATAGTCGATGAGCGCGGCGCGCATCGGCGCCTCGTCGATCACCACCTCGACGACCGCCTTGGGATCCTTGGGCGAGGCGCCCATCACCCGGATCACGCGATTGCCGCCCTGCCAGAGGGTCTCGAAGGCGTCGCCGATCAGGCCGAAGAAATGCCCATGGCCGAGGTCGTAGGCGGCATCGACCTGCGGCACGCCGGCCTTGGCCCGCATCATCAGCTTCACCCCGTCGGGCCGCTTCAGCGCCACGACATAGGCCCCGGCATGCTGCATCAGCTCGGCCTGCAGGGAATCGCCCACCATGTTGTTGGGCGTGGCGAGGAGCGCCAGGATGGCGACATGGGCGGTCGCCAGCCGGTCTCTCAGATATTCCAGGCGGAAGCGCCCCGCCGAGGGCGCGTAGATCAGTACCTCGCCCAGCATCACGAAGGCGATGGTCAGCAGCAGGACCCGGGCGGAGAGGCTCTTGCCCAGCGGCGGGAGACGAAGGCGATGGCCGTTGGCTGCCATCCCGGACCCCGCCTCAGCCCAGCCGCGCCAGCAGCCGGACGAGCCGGCGGCTGCGGTCGCTGAACAGCGTGGGCAGGAAGAAATTGCCGGCCGCGCGCTTGCCGATCTCGCTGAGGGTGGGGTAGGGGGCGATCATGCCGGCGACGGCGCCGATCTTGAGGCGCTGCTTTACCGCCAGGGTCCAGAAATGGATCATCTCGCCCGCGCCCGGCGCCACGATATCGGCGCCCAGGATGCGCCCGCCCGGCGTGACCACCAGCTTGATCGAGCCATGCTCCAGATGCTCGCCCTGCGCCCGGTCGTTCTCCGCCAGCGGCCAGCGCAGCAGGCGGGTCGGCCCTTGCGCGCGGGCCGCCGCCTCGCTGAGCCCGACATGGGCCACCTCAGGGTCGGTATAGGTGACCCAGGGCAGGGCCGAGAGATTGACCTTGGCCGGCAAGCGGAAGAGGGCGTTGCGGATGACGATTCCGGCATGATAGGCGGCCAGGTGGGTGAATTGCGGGCCGCCGACGACATCGCCGACGGCATAGGCCCGCCGGTTCGTGGTCCTGAGGCCGGCGTCGACCTGCACGCCCTTGTCCGAGAAGGCGATGCCCGCCGCCTCGAGGCCGAGATCGGCGACCCTTGGCTTCCGCCCCGCCGCCACCAGAAGATGCGAGCCCTCGAGGCGGCTCGAACCTTGCGCTCCCTGGATTTCGAGGGCCATGCCGGCCCCGGACGCCGCGGCGCCCAGGACTTTGTGGCCCTCGTAAAGGGCGACGCCATCAGCGATCAGGGCGCGGCGGAGCACGGCAACGAGCTCGGGATCGTCTTTGGGCAGCAGGTTCGCCATCTCGACCAGGCTGACCCTGGCGCCCAGCCGGCGGAAGGCCTGGGCCAGCTCGCAGCCGATCGGGCCGCCGCCCATGACCAGGAGGTGATCGGGCAGCCGGTCGAGATCGAAGACGATCTCATTGGTGAGATAAGGCAGGTCGGCCAGCCCCGGGACCGGCGGGACGGCGGGGCTCGAACCGGTGGCGACCACGAAGCGCCGGGCCCTGATGCGCAGATCCCCGGCCGCGACCTCCCGCGGCCCGGTGAAGCGGGCCTGCGCCCGGATCACCTGCACGCCCAGGCCTTCAAAGCGTTCCTGGGAATCATTGGGGGCGATGGCCGCGATCACGCCCTGGACATGGGCCTGGACCCTGGCGAAGTCGACCACCGGCGGGGGCTGGGTGAGACCAAAAGCCGCGGCCCGGCGATAGGCCGTGGCGGCATGGGCGGCGGCGAGCAGGGCCTTGGAGGGCACGCAGCCCGTATTGAGGCAATCCCCGCCCATGCGCTCGGCCTCGATCAGCACCGTGGGCGCGCCCAGCTGGCTGGCGCCTGCCGCCGTCACCAGCCCGGCGGTGCCGGCGCCGATGACGCAGATATCGGGGGTCAGCAGCTGGCTCACTTGGAACCCCCGGTGGATTGCCCCTGTTGGGGCTTCTGCCGGCGGCGCCAATGGCGATGAAGGACGGGCAGCAAGGCAAGAAGAGCGAGCCCGGCCAGCGCCGTCAGGATGAGAGGGCTCAGCACATGGCCGAGGGTGATCTCGCCATTGCCGGCCAGCAGATCGCCCAGCCCGGCGCCGAAGGTGGCGAAGACGAAGGTCGCGGGGATGATGCCGATCACCGTCGCCAGCACGAAGGTTCTGAGCGGGACGCCGATCACGGCCGGGACCAGATTGACGACGAAGAAGGGGAACAGCGGCACCAGCCGCAGGAACAGAAGATAGTTGAAGGCATCGGCCTGAAATCCCTCCTGCAGGCGCCGGAGCCAGGGCCCCGCGCGCCGGCGCAGGCTGTCGCCGAAGGCGGTGTGGGCGGCGAGAAAGAGCAGTGTGGCCCCGGCGGTCGCCGCCACCACCGTGGCCGCGGTTCCCAGCCATTGGCCGAACATCCAGCCGCCGGCCAAAGTGAGCACGGTGGCCCCCGGCAGCGAGAGGGCCACCACCGCGACATAGATCGAGACGAATGCGAGCAGGGCAAGGGGCAGATGCGCCGCGACCTCTTGGGCGAGCCATTCGTGATGGGTGCGCAGGCTTGCCAGCGAGACATAGCGCTGAAGCCCGAAGAGGAAGAACAGGGCGACCAGAAGGATGATCAGCAGCAGCGGCAGCCACCGCCGCAAGCTGCGCGGGCCGGGGCCGGCGGGGGTGCCTTGCGCCATGTCGTTGATTTAACATCGGCTTCGGATAGGCGCCACCTCCTTGGGGTGACGGAGGCGATCCGCCGCGGCCCCTGAGCCCCGTCGGGACCGGGGAAGCGTTGACTCTGCCGGGTTAAGCCCTTATACAGCCGACGCATTTCCGCTCAAGCCGTCTTTCGCAACGGAGTTTCAACGTGAAGCGCACGTATCAACCCAGTGTGCTGGTCCGCAAGCGCCGCCACGGTTTCCGGTCCCGCATGGCCACCGTCGGCGGCCGCAAGGTCGTGGCCAACCGCCGGGCCAAGGGTCGCAAGCGCCTCAGCGCCTAGCCTGATGGCGCCCCCGATGGCGCCACTTCCGCGCCTTACCCGACGGGCCGAATTTCTGAAGGTTGCCGCCGCGCGCCGCAAGTTCGTGGCGCCGGGCCTGATTCTGCAGGCGGCGGTCGGACTCGCGACTCCGCCCGCTGAGGCTTCCTGGCGTGTCGGCTTCACCGCCAGCCGCAAGGTCGGCAATGCCGTGGCGCGAAATCGCGCCCGCCGGCGGCTGCGCGCCGCCTCGGCCGAGGTGCTGCCTGTGCACGCGCAGGCAGGCCACGACTATGTGGTGATCGCGCGGGCCGGCACGCTGACCCGCCAGTATCAGGCGCTGGTCGGCGATCTGGAGGAAGGGCTGAGGCGTCTCGGCGTTTATCGGGCATGACTCAAGCCGTGATCTGGCTCCGTCGCGCAGCCGTGCTGCCGATCCGCCTCTATCAGTGGACGCTCTCGCCGCTGCTGCCGCGGGCCTGCCGCTTCGCGCCGAGCTGCTCCGAATATGCCGCCGAGGCGATTCTGACCCATGGCCCCGTGCGCGGGGTGCGGCTGGGACTCCGCCGCCTCGGCCGCTGCCACCCCTGGGGCGGCCATGGCTATGACCCGGTGCCGCCGGTAGGCGCGGCCGCCAAATCGGGCGCGCCCTTGGACGGGCCCGGCATCGACGCAATATCCAGAGCGCGTTTTTCGCGATCCGGAATTCGATAGGACAAGACGAGTATGATCGATCAGAAGAACCTGATAATGGCGATCGCCCTGTCGCTGATCGCCCTCTTCGGCTCCAAATATCTGATCGACCGCTTCTTCCCGCCGGCTCATCCGGTGGTGACCACGAGCACGACCGCGACGACGACCACGGGCAACACGGCCTCGCCGGGCATGGCGGTGCAGCCGGCCACGCCCGCCGTTGCCGCCTTCAAGCCGCGCGCCGAGGCCTTGGCTGAGAGTCCGAGGGTCGAAATCCGCTCCGACAGCCTGCTGGGCTCGATCGCGCTCACCGGCGGACGGCTCGACGATCTGACCTTGGCGAAGTATCGCGAGACAGTGCGGAAGGACAGCCCGCTGGTGGTCCTGCTCAACCCGCTGGGGGCCCAAGACGCCTATTTCGCCGATTTCGGCTGGCTGGCCGACAGCGGCAGCACGCTCAAGCTGCCCGACGCCAATACACGCTGGACGTCGGACGGCACTGCCCTCACGCCCGACCATCCCGTCACCCTGACCTGGGACAACGGCGGCGGCCTGCTCTTCGCCCGCAAGTTCGAGGTCGACCAGAATTACATGTTCACCGTGACGGATTCGGTGAAGAACGCAGGCGCGGGCGAGGTCAAGCTCTACCCCTATGCCCGCATCAAACGCTTCGGCACGCCCAAGACCGCCGGCTACTACATCCTGCATGAGGGATTGATCGGAGTTCTCGACGGCAGCCTGAAGGAAACGAAGTATTCCGGCATCGCCAAGAGCGGCAAGGAGAGCTTCGACAGCACCGGCGGCTGGGTCGGCTTCACGGATAAATATTGGCTGACCGCGTTGGTGCCGACTCAGTCCGATGCGCTCCAAGCGCGCTTCGCCTACGAGAAGATCGGTGAGACGGACACCTATCAAACCGATTTTCTCGACGCCAAGGCCGCCGTTGTGGCGCCGGGCGCCACCGTCAGCAGCGCGACCCATGTCTTCGCCGGGGCCAAGGTCGTCCGTCTTCTGAACGAGTATCGCGACCGCTACGGCATTCCGCTGTTCGAGCGCGCGGTGGATTTCGGCTGGTTCTGGTTCCTGACCGAGCCGCTCTTCTTCGTCCTCGATTTCATCTACAAGCTGGTCGGCAATTTCGGCGTCGCCATTCTGATGCTGACCATCCTCGTGCGTCTCCTCCTGTTCCCGCTCGCCAATAAATCCTTCCGGGCGATGAACAAGATGAAGAATCTGACGCCGCTGATGACTCAGCTGCGCGAGCGCAACAAGGACGACAAGGCGAAGCTCAATCAGGAGATGATGGAGCTCTACAAGCGCGAGAAGGTGAATCCCGCCGCGGGCTGCCTGCCGGTGGTGGTGCAGATCCCGGTCTTCTTCTGCCTCTACAAGACGCTCTTCGTCACCATCGAGATGCGCCACGCGCCCTTCTTCGGCTGGATCAAGGATCTCTCCGCGCCCGATCCCACCTCCTGGATGAACCTCTTCGGCCTTGCACCCTGGGCCGTCCCCGTCGGCCTGCCCTTCGTCGCCACCCTCAGCCTGGGCGTCTGGCCGATCCTGATGGGCGTCACCATGTTCCTGCAGCAGAAGCTGAACCCGGCACCCCCCGATCCGGTGCAGGCGAAGATCTTCATGCTCCTGCCCATCGTCTTCACCTTCACCCTGGCGCATTTCCCGGCGGGGCTGGTGATCTACTGGGCCTGGAACAACCTGCTGTCGATCACGCAGCAACGGTATCTGATGTGGCAGATGGCCAAGAAGAAGCCGGCCTGAGCGGCGATCCGGCAGAGGCCAAGAGCCGGGAGGCCGAGCGCCGGCGCGCGGAGCTGGAAGCCGGCCGACTTCTCTTCGCCCGCGAATGCCGCTTCATCGCCGGCACGACCACGGCCGAGGCCCTGCCGCCGGCCGGCCTGCCGGAGGTCGCCTTCGCCGGGCGCTCCAATGTGGGCAAGTCGAGCCTGATCAACGCGCTCACCGGCCATAACACTTTGGCCCGCGTCTCCCACACGCCGGGGCGGACCCAGCAGATCAATTTCTTCGATCTCGGCGGCCGGCTGATGCTGGTCGACCTGCCGGGTTATGGCTTCGCCGCCGTGGGCCGGGAGCAGTCCGGTGCCTGGACGCGCCTCATCGCCCTCTATCTCAAGGCCCGGACCAGCCTGCGCCGCCTCTGCCTGCTGGTGGACGGCCGTCACGGGCTGAAGGAGTCCGATCGCGCGACCATGACCGAGCTCGACCGCGCCGCCCTCTCCTACCAGATCGTGCTGACCAAGGCCGACAAGGCGACGGAAGCTGGGCTCGCCGCGCTGAAGCGCGCGATTGGCGCCGAGCTCGCCCGCCATCCCGCCGCCCATCCCGAGATCATTGCCACCAGCGCCCATAAGGGCGAGGGCATGGCGGAGCTGCGCGCATCGCTGGCGGCGGTGGCCGAGTTCGCCCCACCCGCGCTTTCAACCCCCACCCCTTTAAGATAGAGTGCGCGCCCATGAGTCAGGTCCGCGATTTCTCCGAAACCAAGCACTGGCTGCGCACGGCGCGCACGCTGGAAGAGGCGCTGCCTTATATGCAGCGCTACGCCGGCAAGACCTTCGTCATCAAATATGGCGGGCATGCCATGATCGATGACGAGATCGCCCGGGTCTTCGCGCGCGACATCGTCCTGATCAAGCAGGTCGGCATCAATCCCATCGTCGTCCATGGCGGCGGCCCGCAGATCGCCGAGATGCTGGACCGCCTGCAGATCAAGAGCAGCTTCGTCGACGGGCTGCGCGTCACCGATGCGGCCACCGTCGAGGTGGTCGAGATGGTGCTGGCGGGCAAGACCAACAAGCAGATCGTCTCGGCCATCTGCCAGGCCGGCGGCAGCGCGCTGGGCCTCAGCGGCAAGGATGCCGGGCTGATGCTGGCGAGCCGCGTGCAGATGACCAAGAATGGCCAGACCATCGATCTGGGGTTCGTCGGCGACCCGGTGGGCGTCGATGCCGATGTGCTGCGCCGCCTGGCTTTGGCCGGCTTCATTCCCGTGATCGCGCCGATCGGCTATGGCCGCGGCGGAGAGACCTACAACGTCAATGCCGATACCGCGGCAGGTGCCGTCGCCGGCGCGGTCGAGGCAACGCGCCTCCTGATGCTGACCGACGTGCCCGGCGTGCTCGACAAGGACGGCAATCTGCTGACCGACCTCACCGTCAGCCAGGTCGCCAGGCTGATGAAGGACGGGACCATCAGCGGCGGCATGATCCCGAAGCTGCAGACCTGCCTGGACGCGCTGAAGGGCGGGGTCGAGGCGGCCGTGATTCTCGACGGGCGCGTGCCCCATGTCCTGTTGCTGGAGATCTTCACCGCCCATGGCGTCGGCACGCTGGTCCGGCGCGATTAGGGCGGGCAAGGACGGCGCATCCTCAGATGAATTTATTTCGTCATTCCTGCGAAAGCGGGAATCCAGGGGCCACAAGTCCGGCGTCCGACACGCGGCCCCGGATTCCCGCTTTCGCGTTGGGGCATGTCCTTAAGTCGAGCCGCCTTCCCAAGGTATCCCCTCCCCCCTTGCGGGGGAGGGTTAGGGTGGGGGGTCGATCCGCGTCCGCGGATCACTATGAGTCTGCGCCGCATCGCGGCCGGATAATTGAGAATACGGCCACCCCCACCCCGGCCCTCCCCCGTCAAAGCGCGGGCCTAGCGGCCCGCAGGGGGAGGGGGAAGAAAGTAGCGGCGGCAATCAACGAGAAATGTATTTCGTCTAGCGCTTTCGCGCGAATGACGGATAGGTTTCCTGGGCGCGCGGGCGGCCTGCATCCATGAACCGCCCGCTACCTCGCCCAACCCTGGTCCGCTCCGTCGATCACGTCACCGACTGGATCTTCGATCTCGACAACACGCTCTACCCGGCGCGCTGCAATCTCTTCTCGCAGGTCGATCGCCGAATCGGGCTTTTCATCGAACAGTTGCTGGGGCTGGAGCAGGCGGCGGCGCGCGACCTGCAGAAGCGTTATTTCCGCGAGCACGGCACAAGCCTGCGCGGGCTGATGACCCATCACGACGTGGATCCTCACGCCTTCCTCCATTTCGTGCATGAGATCGACGTCACCCCGGTTTCGCCCAGCCCCGCCCTCGAGGCGGCGCTGGCCGCCTTGCCGGGGCGGAAGTTCATCTTCACCAACGGCTCCGTCGCCCATGCCGACCGGGTGATGGCGCGGCTCGGCGTCGCCCATCATTTCGAGGGCGTCTTCGACATCGTCGCCGCCGATTTCCAGCCGAAACCCGATCCCGCCACCTATCACAGCCTGATCGCCCGCCACGGGATCGATCCCGCCCACGCCGCCATGATCGAGGATCTGCCGCGCAATCTGCGCCCGGCCGCTGCCCTCGGCATGACCACGGTGCTGGTGCTGACCGGCGAGGAATGGGCCATGACCGAGGAGGCCGGCGACCACATCCATCACGTGACCGACGATCTCGTCGGCTGGCTCAGCGAGCATGCGCCGCCGGTGCAAGGCCCTGGGCGAAGCGACCGTTAGCCAGGGGGACGACGCTATGGACAA
Organism: Verrucomicrobiia bacterium; assembly: GCA_035482595.1. Taxonomy (GTDB): domain Bacteria; phylum Pseudomonadota; class Alphaproteobacteria; order Dongiales; family Dongiaceae; genus DASXQK01. Next base: position 1,631 of record DATHQQ010000436.1, on the reverse strand, counting down.
CAGCAAGCTCGCCGAGACGATCGACGCCGCCTGGGAGAAGCGCGACACGGTCAATTCCGCGACCAAGGGGGAGATCGCCGACGCGGTCGAGGCGGCGCTCGCGGGGCTCGACGCCGGCAAGCTCCGGGTCGCCGAGCCCGAGAACGGCGCCTGGGTCACGCGGCAATGGCTGAAGAAGGCGGTGCTGCTCTCCTTCCGCCTGCGTGATTCCGTGCCCATGGATGTGGGAACCCAGGCCTATGACAAGGTGGCGCTGAAGTTCGAGGGCTGGGGTGCCAACCGCTTCCGCGAGGCGGGATTTCGCATCGTGCCGGGTGCGGTCGTCCGCCGCTCGGCCTATATCGCGCCCGGGGTGGTGGTGATGCCGAGCTTCGTCAATGTCGGGGCCCGGGTCGACAGCGGCACCATGGTGGATACCTGGGTCACCGTCGGCTCCTGCGCCCAGATCGGCAAGAACGTCCATCTCTCCGGCGGCGTCGGCATCGGCGGGGTGCTGGAGCCGATCCAGGCCGGCCCGGTGATCATCGAGGACGATTGCTTCATCGGCGCCCGCTCCGAGGTGGTGGAGGGCGTCGTGGTCGAGCGCGGCTCCGTCCTCTCCATGGGCGTCTATATCAGCGCCTCCACCAAGATCATCGACCGCGCGACGGGGACGGTGCATTACGGGCGCATCCCGGCCTTCTCCGTGGTTGTCCCGGGCACCCTGCCGGGCAAGCCCTTGCCCAATGGCGAGCCCGGCCCCGGTCTCTACTGCGCCGTGATCGTCAAGCGCGTCGACGAGAAGACGCGGGCCAAGACCTCCATCAACGAGCTGCTGCGGGACTGATCTTGGCGCCCATCGATCCCAGGAATCCCATCGATCCCATCGAGCTGACGCGCGCGCTCATCCGCTGCCCCAGCGTCACGCCGGCCGAGGCGGGGGCGCTCGATCTGCTGCAGAAGACGCTGGAGGGTATCGGCTTCCGCTGCTGGCGCCTGCCCTTCCAGGCCGCCGACAGCGTCGCGGTGGACAATCTCTATGCCCGTTGGGGGGAGGGCGCCGGCCCCGCCTTCGCCTTCGCCGGCCATAGCGATGTGGTCCCCGTGGGCGATGCCGCGGGCTGGAGCAGCGATCCCTTCGCCGCGGAGATCCGCGACGGCCGGCTCTTCGGCCGGGGGGCTGCCGATATGAAGGCGGCCATCGCCTGCTTCGTCGCCGCGGCCGAACGCTTCCTCGCCCGGCGCGGCGAAGGATTTCCCGGCCGCATCGCCTTGCTCATCACCGGCGATGAGGAGGGTCCTTCGGTCAACGGCACCAAGCCCATGCTCGGCTGGCTGAAGCAGCAGGGCGAGCGCCTCGATGCCTGTTTGGTGGGGGAGCCGACCAATCCCGAGGCGCTGGGCGACATGGTCAAGATCGGTCGGCGCGGGAGCATGAGCGGCTGGCTCACCGTCCATGGCGTGCAGGGGCATAGCGCCTATCCCCATCTCGCCGACAATCCTGTCCATCGCCTGATCCGCATGCTGGATTCCATCACCCGCGAGCCACTCGACGGCGGCACGGAACATTTCCAGCCCTCGACCCTGCAGGTGACCAGCGTCGATGTCGGCAATCCCGCGAGCAATGTGATCCCGGCAGCGGCGCGGGCGAT
>DATHQQ010000435.1:0-2465 GCA_035482595.1 Verrucomicrobiia bacterium | reverse complement strand
TCGGGCTCGTCCCAGCCGCCCAGATCGAGCTCCGCCCGGGTGGGCAGGAAGGCGAAGCAGGACTGGGCCAATTCGCTGCGCCCCTCGCGCGCCAGCATGGTGTCGAGCTTCTGGCGCAGCGCATGCAGGTGCAGCACGTCGCTGGCGGCATAGCGCAGCTGCTCCGGGGTCAGCTCCGGGGCGCCCCAATCGGAGGATTGCTGCTGCTTGGAGAGCTCGATCCCCAGCAGATCCTTGCACAGGTCCTTCAGGCCATGGCGGTCGGTGAAGGTGCGGACCAGCCGCGAGGCGATCTTGGTGCAATAGATCGGCCGGCAGTCGATGCCCAGGCCCTGCTTGAGGGCGGTGACGTCGAAGCGGGCGAAGTGGAAGATCTTCAGCACCGCGGGGTCTTCCATCAGCCGCGTCAGATTGGGGGCCTGATGGGACCCTTGCGGGATCTGCACCAACTCGCAATTGCCGTCGCCGCCCGAGAGCTGCACCAGGCAGAGCCGGTCGCGCCGGGGGTTGAGGCCCATGGTCTCCGTGTCGACGGCGACGACGGAACCAAGCGAAAGGTTGGCGGGCAGATCGCCCTTATGCAGCCGGATGTTCATGGGGTCTGATTAGAGCATTTCAGGCGCCAGGGAAACCCGCGTTAAACCCGCGGTTGCAAGGCGACTGGTTCCCTGAACAGCCGGCGGCCGAAGCGCCGCCCGACTCTGAACCAGCGGCCGAAGCGCCGCCCGACTCTGAAGACTTGGTGCCCAGGAGAAGACTCGAACTTCCACGACCTTTCGGCCACAGGTACCTGAAACCTGCGCGTCTACCAATTCCGCCACCTGGGCATCGGGGCGCTGCTTGGGCGCGGGCCAAAAGACCTCCTGCCCAACGGGCGGCTGATTTGCATCAGGCAGGCGCTAAAGTCAATCGGAAACGGGGGCGGAAAGGGGTGGCAAGTGGGCCGCAAGCGGCGCCGGTTGCAACTGGTCATGGCCCGGAGTATCAGAGCTTTGCGGAAGGAGTAAGGCAATGGCGCGACCGGTTGCGACAATCTTCGGCGGCTCGGGCTTCATCGGGCGGTATATCGTCCAGCGCCTGGCCCGGCGCGGCTGGATCTTGCGCATCGCCGTGCGCCGGCCCGATTCGGCCTTGTTCCTGAAGCCCTTGGGCGATGTCGGCCAGATCACCCCCATGGCCGCCAATATCCGCCATGACGCCTCCGTCGCCGCGGCCATCGAGGGGGTAGACCATGTGATCAACCTGGTGGGCGTCCTCTATGAGCATGGGCCGCAGCGCTTCGCCGCCGTCCATGCCGAGGGCGCGCGCCGGGTAGCATCCGCCGCCAGGGCCGCCGGGGTGAAGCGCCTGCTGCAGATGTCGGCGCTCGGCGCCGACGCAGGCTCGCCGTCCCTCTACGCCCGCACCAAGGCCGAGGGCGAGGCGATGGTGCGGGAAGCGTTCCCCGAGGCCGTCATCCTGCGCCCCAGCGTCGTCTTCGGGCCCGAGGATGATTTCTTCAACCGCTTCGCCGAGATCGCGCGCTTCTCGCCCATCCTGCCGCTCATCGGCGGCGGCAAGACCCGCTTCCAGCCGGTCTATGTCGGCGATGTCGCCGATGCCGCCGTGGCCATTCTCGACCGCCCGGAGGACGCGCCCTTCGCCCCGGCGGGCAAGACCTATGAGCTCGCGGGGCCGCGCATCTACAGCTTCAAGCAGCTGATGGAGCTGCTGCTGGCCGAGATCGGCCGCAAGCGCATCTTGATGCCGGTTCCCTGGGGCATCGCCCGGCTCCAGGCCGCGGTGCTGGGCCTGCTGCCCCAGCCGCCGCTCACCCTCGACCAGCTGAAGCTGCTCCAGCGCGACAATATCGCCGGCGGCCAGCTCCCGGGCTTCGCCGATCTCGGCATCGTCCCCGACGGCCCCGAAGCCATCCTCCCCGCCTATCTCGACCGCTTCCGCGCCGGCGGGCGTTTCGCCAGGGCTTAGACCGGGCCCGTTACCTGTTTCTACAGGGAAAATACAGGCATTCCCGCCTTCCGTCCGACGCTCCCTCCGGCTCCCGTTATCTGCTTCTGCAGGGAATCTGCAGACGTTCCCGCCTCCTTTCCGAAGGAGTGCAGACCGTGGCGCAGCCATGCGCCACTGGTCTGGGGATCAAATCCCACGCCAGCATTTTATGATATACGCAGAATGCGTAGAAGTCAAATACTCACGGCTGGGACAACCCCACAGCTGTCCGCGACGCGGGCGAGCGGCCCTCTCTAAGCCGTCATGGTCGGCGAAGGCCGACCATCCACGAGTTTGCCCGCCCTGGGCTGTCCGCTTTGGGACCAACCTGACTCTCCCGATGAACGGTGAGGCGCAGCCCGACGTGGATGGCCGGGACTTCGCCCGACCATGACGGTTGAGGGTGGCTCGCGTGTTGATCGAGAAGCTTGGCCCAGTGCCGAATCTGGGGCAGGCAAACTCGTGGATGGTCGGCC